>CAISUR010000327.1 GCA_903888655.1 uncultured Bacteroidota bacterium
ATTAATTTTAAAATGAAAGAAAAAGATGTTATTTGAAATTTTAGCTGAACGGCATTCACAAGATGTCAAAACATTTTATTATGATAATGTAAATAATACACTTAAAGATTCTAATAATAATGTATTTGAATATCCTAAAATTGAAAAATTAAATTTAAAAGAATCTGTTCCGTTTTCAAAAAATGATCCTTTAAAAAAATCTAAAAATATTACTACAATAAAAATTCAATTAGGTTTATCTTGTAATTATACTTGTGACTATTGCAGTCAAAGATTTGTTGAAAGGCCACCTGAAACCAGTAAAAAAGATATTGATTCTTTTATGGCGCAATTGGATAATTTAAACTTTGATGAACAATCTGGATTAAGAATTGAGTTTTGGGGCGGAGAACCACTTGTTTACTGGAAAACGTTAAAACCATTAACAGAAGCACTAAAAGAAAAATTTTCAGAGTGGAAAATTTCTCCGCATTTTAGTATGGTTACAAATGGAACATTATTGACTAGAGAAATTTGTTCTTGGTTATATTATATGAATTTTGGTATTGGTTTTTCCCATGATGGACCTGGACAATATGTCCGTGGTCCTGATCCGTTCGAAGATGAAGAAAAGAAAAAAATAATTTTAGAATTTTATAAAGTTATGAAACCTCAAAACCGTTTCAGCTTTAATACTATGATTAATAAACGTAATATTAGTCGCAAAGCAATTCGAGATTGGTTTGTTAATCTAACAGGCGATGAAGATGTTCCAATTGGTGAAGGTAATTTCATTGATGCGTATGATGAAGCAGCTATTGATAATAGTTTGCAAACATTGAATGAACATTTTGAATATCGTAAACAAGCATTTCAACATTTAAACCAATATGGTTCAAAATTAAATTTTGGTTTAACTTTACAAAAAATTGATAATTTTACAAAAGGTGTTTTAACTCATCTTGAATCAAAATATGTTGGACAAAAATGTGGAATGGATGATGAACATACTATTGCAATAGATTTAAAAGGCAATGTTGTTACTTGTCAGAATGTTTCAATTGTAGAAACAAGTAAAAATGGTGAAAGCCATTTTGGTGGAAATTTAAATGATTATGATAATGTTGAGTTAAAGTCAGTAACTCATTGGAAAAATAGAGCCAATTGCGGTGATTGTCCAGTACTACATATTTGCCAAGGTTCTTGTATGTACCTAGATGGTAAATATTGGGAGATAACTTGCGATAACGCTTATTCAGACAATATTGTTAATTTTGCTGTGGCATTTAAAAATATTACTAATGGGTACATACCTATTACAATAAAATCTGAAAATCTTCCATTAGAAAGACAAGATATTTGGGGAACAGTTTATAAACACAACGAAAAACCTAATAGAAAAATAATTCCAATTAAAGTAATTTCTGAAAAACTCAATGTTATTGACGGAATTGAGGTTTACAGTAAATCAAAAGTAGAGGTTTAAATGTCAAGGCAAAGTAATATTGATTATTTACAAAATTTAAATTTAGTTACAAGTGTAAAAGTTTCAACTTGTACTGCGAGTATCGTTGATGAATTAAAAAATGAACATAATATTCATTTTGATTTACCTTATATGGCGTTTGAACTTTATAATGGTAATAATGATGCAATAAATTTAATTACAACATCCATTTTAGCAGATACAGAAGATTTTATTAAAAATAAAGACATATTTCTTGGAACTATTTGGAATAAAAGTTCTGCAATTGAATACCATTTATCAAAGTGGTTTGCTTATTTACAATCAATACCAGATAACCATAAAATAAAAACTATTTCTTGGTTTATTGACGATTCAAATAATAACGCAATAAGATTATACGGATCAATCACTATTCCGGAATCAAGTTATACACAAAACCAAATTGATTTTATTGAAGAAGTAAAAAAATTACCACACATTACTAATGTAATATTGAAAACTGTAATTGATGAGCAAATTCTTAAAATTGAAGGTTCAAATAATAAAATTGCAATTTCTTGTGGAGTCGATTTTCCACAAATTGATAAAGAACCCAAACTGGAATTTTATTTAAATTCCAATATTTGGGATGATCCAAATCAACATGATATTGCAATAAAAATGATAAGTGACACCATTCAAAATACAAGTCATGTACAAAAACAGAACGCAAATGTTTCATAAACCTCCATTTTAAAAAAAAGATATTATGTTTAAATATGTTGTAATTGGTGGTGGTACTGCAGGATGGTTATCAGCACTTTTTTTAAATAAAATGATGCCATATAGCAAGGTTACTTTGATTGCTAGTAAAGAACTAGGTATTCTTGGTGCAGGTGAAGGTACAACTCCACACTTTGTTAAGTTAATGCGTGATTTGGATATACCCGAATCTGGTTTATATGAAAACGCTAAAGCAACAGTTAAAAACTCAATTAAATTTACAAATTGGAATGGTAATAATGGCACATATCTTCATCCATTTTTTAATGGTGAATATGCATTTCACTTTGATGCAAACCTATTAGCAAAATATTTTCAAACTTTAGGTGAAGAAAGAGGAATTAAATATATTGATGATGAAGTTATTAATTTTAAATTTAAAAACAATGGAGATATAGAATCAATAGAATTAAAAACAGGCAAATCTATATCTTCAGATTTTGTTTTTGATTGTTCAGGTCTTAGAAGAATTCTTATAGGTAAACATTTTAAGGCTAAATGGAATTCTTACACAGATTTTTTACCTTGCAAAAAAGCAATACCATTTTTCATTGAACACGATAATAAAAATATACCTGATTATACTGAATCTATTGCTATGAAATATGGATGGGTGTGGAAAATTCCAGTTCAAGGTAGATATGGTTGTGGTTACGTTTTTGACAGCGATTTCACAAACGAATTAGAAGCGCAAGCTGAAGTTGAAGAACTTTTTGGTCATAAAATTACGGTACCAAGAGTATTTTCTTTTGAAGCGGGATCTTATGATAAAATATGGATTAATAATTGTTTAGCTGTAGGATTATCTTCAGGTTTTACTGAACCACTAGAAGCAACATCAATTTGGTTACAAGTAATGACTTTGAGGAATTGGAAATTAATGATGGATAAAAAATTACAAGGTGATCCAAACGCTGTTAAAAGTTATAATATTCTACAAAAAAATCTAAATGAAGATTTAAGAAATTTTATTCATTTACATTATCTCACAAAAAGAAACGATTCTGAATTTTGGAAAACATTTCAAGAAAAAAACTCAACACCTAAATTTGTTAAATTATTAAAAGATATGACTTTTAATAAAAAAGGTCAAAAATTAGAACAAAAAGATTTAGATTATGTTAGAATGACAACCCTAGAAGGAGATTCTAGGTATAATGATACTTATTTTATTCCAAGTTGGCTAACTGTTGGTGAAGGAGTTGGTTATTTTAATGCATAATATTACCACTCAAAAAATATTTGATTACACAGTTTGCCGAATTCTTTGTGAAAATAAAGAGCTATATAAAAATAAAGAACTGACCAATAGTGTACAAATGGTTTTTGATAGTCCTGTTGTCAAATATCGGGTCAGACAAGTTGTTGGAGATTCACATAAAAGTGGAGGTTACACTAGTGTTGGCCAACCATATCCTTTAATTGATTTACCTGGCGCCGCACCTTTAGTTGATTGGTTATCGGAACAATTTTTAAAGGTCAAACCAAAAATTTGTCCAAATAAAACAGGAAATAAAATTTTATATAAAAGAAGTTGGTCAAATGTTATGCAAAATGGTTCTTATGGATCAATTCATAATCATACCAAAATTGATAATTATATTTCTTTGGCCGGTTATGAAAGTAAAAATTTTAGACCAGATGCCGTTGGTGTTTTATATGTAAACGTTCCAGAAAATAGTTCAAATCTTGTTTTTGTAAAAAATAAAAAAGGTGTAGAGGATCAACCAGTAGAATATTTTGTAGGTCGTGAAGATATTTATTGGTTAAACCCAACAGAAGGTGAATTTGTTATTCATTCACCTAATGTTTGGCATGGTGTTAGTAAGCATAATAATGAATTGCCTAGAATTGTTTTTGTATTTGATATAGATTATGTTGATTAAAGAAAACCTTTTTGCTACACCTATTTGGCAACAAACATTATCACAAGATTTTAATAATGAGTTATTAGAAGAATGTAATTCATATAAAGATCCTGAAAATATTTTTAGTGCTGAAACAGATAATATAAAAAAATTAAAAAAAGTTATTTCTGATGCTCATATGATGATTTATTATGAATATGGTCCAAAAGGACGTGAAGATTTAACACAAACTGTAAGTATTAATGGTAGATTAAACACAATTAAATATGGTGAAAATGACACACCCCATAGTCATATAGGAAAATCATTATTGGTTGGTGTCTATTATCTTGATGTTGAAGATAATAGTGGGGACCTTTTATTGCATGACCCAAGAGGTGCCGTTTCTTGGGAAAAATTAAATTTTACACCAGATGATCCAAAAGGATGGACTGGAAGAACATATCATAGAATTAAACCAAAAAACGGTTTATTAATAATGTTTCCAGGTTTTTTAATACATTCAGTCGAAACAAATTTAAATTCTAAATTAAGAAAATCAATAGTAATTCATATATGACATTTTCGGTAACCAACGGCGATAAAAAATTAACGTTTATACACATACCAAAAACAGGCGGCACAAGTATCTATAAATGGTTTGAAATTCTTTGCAAATATAAACCTAATGGTTATCAAATTGAAACATATAATGTTCATTTAAATTCTCATTTAGGAATTAAAGAAATACAACAGGTTATTAATGATCCTGGATTTACTTTTACTTCAGTGCGTAATCCTTGGGATTACACAGTTAGTTTATATACATTTTTTTCAACTGTATTTCCAAAATGGCAAAAAATTCAAAATGACCCTACTTATTGGGGATTTGATACATCGTGGATTAATCAAAATTTATCATTTAAAGATTTTGTTGAAAAATTACCTGAGTGGCCAAATCCTTTACCTAATGGATATAATTTTTCTTCACCACAAACAAAATGGATTGATACTAAAGTTGATTTAATTATGCGATATGAAAATTTAGAAAATGATTTTAAACTGATACAAGAATATGTAAATTTTAGTATGCCACTTAGTCACCATAATAAAAGCAAAAGAAATAAATACCAAGATTATTATAATGAGGACCTTAAAAAGTCAATTACTAAGTGGTTTAAAGATGATATTGAAAAATTTGAATACCAATTCTAATACAAATTTTTATATCCTAGGACTACCAATTACAAAAAATTCGGTTAGTTTGGAGTTTATTGATTTCATCAATTCAAAAGAACCTACCATTTACATTCAAACCTCGGGTTTTAATAAAAATACAAACGATTACTTGACAACACAAGTCGGTTATGATATACTCATAGAACGCAATATTAACATTATTTGTTTAAATTTGTGGAATAAGTTTGCAATTAGACTAGAGGCCGAAAAAGTTTGTGAGTTAATTGAAGAAAAAATTAAAGAATACCAAAAAAATTATAATGTTAGAATTGTTTATATAACCACGGGCAGTCCATATCTTTATGATGTGGTATGCGACACTTTAATGATTAATTTGCCAAAAGAAAATATTATTAACACAAAATCATCGGCGCAATTATCGTATGAGATTGTAAAACAATCATATGATTTACCCATTAATATAACAAGTAATAAAAATAAAACAATAAAAACAGGATTTATTAATATTGTGGGGTGTTTAGGTGAAATCTATTCCGACCAATTTGGTGATATCGATAATTTCATTAAAGCATTTGATGAGAATACAGTAATATACGATATTAAATTAGGTCATTATAATATTGTAAATAAAATAATGTATAGTGATTTGATAACAAAAATAAAAAGTGATAGAAAATATTTCAATAATTCAACAATAGCTATTATAAAATGAAAAAAATATTAATTATGGGACTTCCTGGTTCCGGTAAAACATACATGGCCGAAGCATTAAAAAAATACCTTGAAGAACATGGTGAAATTAGTTACGGTCGTGCTTTATTAGAACCCATTACTAAATTTAATTGTGAAGTTAAATGGTTCAATGCCGATGAAGTTCGTAAAAAATATAATGATTGGGATTTCTCGGATGCTGGTCGTATTCGCCAATCTTTAAGAATGTCACAGTTTGCTCTGGAATCCGGTGGTGATTATGTTATCTGTGATTTTGTTGCACCATTGGTAGAAATGAGAAACAATTTCAAAGCAGACTGGACTATTTGGATGGATACAATTGACAAAGGTCGTTTTGAAGATACTAATAAAGCGTTCATTCCGCCAGAAGTATATGACTTCCGAGTAACAGAACAAAATGCTGAAAAATGGGCTGAGTTTATTGGTAATCATATTATTGAAAATCGTAGGCGGCCAACTTTTGATTGGCAAAAAGAAACGGTTCAAATGTTAGGTCGTTGGCAACCATGGCACCAAGGACATAGGGCTTTATTTGAAAGAGCTATTGCCAAAACCGGTCAAGTGTGTATAATGGTAAGAGATTGTCAAGGTTGGCAAGGAAGTAATCCTTTTGCAATTGAACAAGTCAAATCATATATTAAAAAAGATTTAGATCCCTTATTTCAAGGACAGTACGAAATACAAGTGGTACCAAATATTACCAATATTACTTATGGTCGTGATGTTGGATATAAAATTGAAAAAGAGGAATTTAATAGTGAAACCACAAATATTAGTGCAACAAAAATTAGAAAAGAAATGGGTCTTAAATAATGTTTAATTTCTGTCCACCTAAAGTCCTTGCTGACTTAAAATCTGAAACCTTTCCTGATGGTAAGCGTTACTATACACTAGAAGATGGTACACGATTACCTTCTGTTACTACTGTGCTTGGCGCCCAAAAGAAAGAAGCCATTATGAAATGGCG
>CAISUR010000328.1 GCA_903888655.1 uncultured Bacteroidota bacterium
CTTGGCCAATGTTGTTGAGCTACTTGTCTAAATTGATCTGCATCATACACTTTTATCTCATTAACATTTTTCCCTGAACCATATTGAAAATTATAATCTACCGATAGATTTTTTCCTCCTTTTTTAGTAGTAATAATAATTACCCCATTCGATGCTCTAGATCCATATATTGCAGTAGCAGATGCGTCTTTAAGCACAGAAAAGCTTTCAATATCATTTGGATTCAATGCCGCAAGAATTGATGTTGATCCTGTCGCTCCAGTATTAGTAATTGGCAGACCATCTATAACTATAAGCGGATCGTTTTGAGCATTTAAAGATGAACCTCCACGAATTCTAATTTCAGAACCAGATCCTGGTGCACCGCTTGTGTTAACAGTAACCCCTGCTACTCGACCACTCAATAAATTTTCTGCCGTAACATTAGTTCCTTTGTTAAAGTCTTTTGTTCCTAAAGTTGTAACAGAACCTGTTGCATCTTTTTTCTTAACATTACCGTAACCTACTTGTACTACAACTTCTTGTAACGTGTTGGCTTCTTCTGTCAAAGAAACGGACAAAGTTTTTTGACCATTGTAAGTAACTGTTTCATTTTTGTAACCAATAAACGAGAAGACCAATTTGTCTCCATTTTTAACTTTCGGTAATTTGAATTTACCATCTAAATCTGTTGATGCACCCGCTTGAGTACCTTGAACGATTACATTTACTCCTGGTAATGGTTGTTTCGTTTTCGAATCAACAACTACCCCATCCAGTGTGTTTTGTGCAAAAACACTAAAAGGAAGCACGAGTAATAAAAATAACAACTTTTTATAAATTGTTTTCATACATTTTGTTTAGGTTAATAATTTGTTTTTTTGCTTATACTTAACTTCGAACGTTAAAATTATGTAATTTTTTGGGATAAAAAAATTACACCTTTATTATAAAGTGCCGAAAACGTTTTCGTGTTGAAAACTTTCTCAATATTACATGTTTTTATCATTAAAATTGACACAATAAAAAAATAAATATATCTTTATTGAAAATTAAATATTTATTACATTCACAAAATGAGAAGAAAAGTAACTAAAAAACAAAATGCTAAAGAAATAGATGTAACCATTTCTACTGTTTCAAAATCATTGCGAGATAGCACCGAAATTAGCGAAGACACACGTCAAAAGGTTCAGGCTTTCGCCAAATTATACAACTACAAACCTAATAATATTGCTTTAAGTTTAAAAAATAGAAAATCCAAAACCATTTGTATTATTATTCCAGAAGTTATTCATCATTTCTTTGCAACAGTAATTAGCGGTGTAGAACATGTTGCCAATGAAAACGGATATAATGTCATTGTTTGCTTGTCAGACGAATCATTTGATAAAGAGGTGATTAACATGGAAATGCTTGCTAACGGAAGTATCGATGGATTTATCATGTCATTATCCAAAGAAACACAACAAAAAAGAGATTTTCATCATATTACAGAAGTAATTAGTCAAGGCATGCCTGTTGTTATGTTTGATAGAGTTACTAATGAAATTCTTTGTGATAAAGTAATCATAGATGATGATCTTGCTGCTTATAATGCAACGCAATATTTAATTGATAAAGGATTTAAAAAAATAGCTTTGCTTTCAACAGTAGATTATGTTAGTGTTGGAAAATTAAGAACAGACGGTTACGTAAGAGCTTTAAAAAACAATGACTTAGCAGTTGAAGAACACCTAATATTAAAAATCGAAGATACCGAGAATTTTGAGTCGCCAATTGAAGCACTTATAAAGAATAATGATATCGATGCCATCTTTGCAGTAAATGAAATCTTTGCGGTAACGGCAATAAAGTTAGCTAACAAACTTGGCAAAAAAATTCCTGAAGACATCTCGATAATAGGTTTTACAGATGGTATAATTTCCAAATATTCCTCCCCTTCCATCACTACAGTAAGCCAAAACGGAGTGAAAATGGGAGAGAAAGCAGCTAAAATGTTAATTGAAAAATTAGAAATTGAGGAGGAAGACTACGAAGAGCAATACAAAACTGAAGTGATTGAAACTGAATTAGTAGAACGAGAATCTACGATTTAATTAATTGAAATTTATCAACAAAAAAACGTTTTCGTATTCAATTATTCTGATTTTAATTTGGCAGTACTTAAACAATTCAAAAAAATTAATATATTTACGCCAATTATTAAAGCTTATACTTTACTTCGAAAATAAAATAAGTTTTGATAAGCAAAACGCTTATCGTGTAATCTACAATAACGATAATGGAAAAGCGTAAATTAAGTTTCTGGCAAATTTGGAACATGAGTTTTGGATTTCTTGGAATACAGTTTGGATTTGCCCTACAAGGAGGATTCATGTCTAGAATATTTCAAACTCTTGGAGCAGATGTTGACAGCATCCCCGGATTATGGGTAGCAGCACCTTTAACGGGTCTCTTAGTTCAACCCATCATTGGCTATTTATCAGACAATACTTGGAGTCCAAAATTTGGTCGGAGAAAACCATTTTTCCTCATTGGGGCAATTTTAGCATCTACAACATTATTTTTCATGCCTCATTCACCTGTTTTATGGATTGCGGCAGGATTATTATGGATTTTAGATTCTTCAATAAACATTAGCATGGAGCCATTTCGGGCTTTAGTTGCTGACAAACTCCCAGAATCACAACGTTCAAATGGATTTGTTATTCAAACGCTAATTATCGGTATTGGAACCTGGATTGCAAGCAATCTGCCTTGGTTGGTAAATAAACTCGGGGTTTCGAATGAGGCAGCAGCTGGAGTAATTCCACCATCAGTTATTGTTGCTTTTTCGATTGGAGCTTTTGTTTTTATTACGAGTATTATCTATACTTTAGTAACAACTAAAGAAGATCCTCCTCAAGATTTAGAAAAATTTCTTTCTGAAAAAAAAGAAAATCGATTTATTCCAGATTTAATAGAGAGCTTAAAAGAAATGCCCTCAACTATGAAAAAATTAGGATTGATTCAATTTTTTAGTTGGTTTGCTTTTTTTACAATGTGGAGTCTATCAACCCCCGCATTAACAGAACATGTTTTTAATTCACCAAAGCCTGATGTTAAAGCTTACGCAAAATTAGATGTCGATGGTAAAGAACTTAAAGATGAACATAAAAATGTAGTCTTTTTAAATGATGCAAAAGAACAAGAATATAAAGCAAAAGATAAGGTATACAATAACGCCGCTGATTTAGTAGGGTCTGCGACTGGTATTTATGGTCTTTCATCAATGGCTTTTGCGCTTTTACTTTCTTTTTACACCATAAAAAACAAAATAAACAGAAAACTAATCCATATGTTATCCCTAATTTTAGGTGGTTTAGGATTTATTTATATGTTTTATGCAACGCCTTCCACATTACTATTTTCATTTATTCTTATTGGATTTTCTTGGGGAAGTATTCTTTCAATGCCATACGCTATGCTATCAAGCTCTGTAAATCCAAAAAAAATGGGAATGATGATGGGGCTATTCAACATGTTTATCGTTATTCCACAAATCATTGCCGCACTCGGCGGAATAAATTACTTATACAAATTAATTGGGGAGGCCCATATTAACGCCATGCTTTTAGCTGGAATATCACTAATAATTGCTGGAATTTGTAATTTATTAATTACAGATAAAAACGCGATTTCAGGTTAAAAAAAACAACATGACAAATAAAGCATTCATATTCGACCTTGACGGAGTAATTGTTGACACCGCTAAATATCATTTTTTAGCATGGCAAAAGTTGGCTCAAGAGCTTGGAATCGAATTTACACCCGAACATAATGAACATTTAAAAGGAGTAAGCCGTGTTCGTTCTTTAGATATTATCTTAGAGCTTGGAAATGTTCAAGCATCTCAAGAAGACAAAAACAATTGGCTAATTCAAAAAAACGAAGATTATCTATCCTATCTGGTAGATATTGATGAAAGTGAAATTTTACCAGGAGTACTTCCTGTTTTACATTATTTAAAAGATAAAAATCAACAAATAGCATTGGGTTCTGCCAGTAAAAATGCACGACCAATTCTAGAAAAAACAGGCATCATAAATTTGTTTGATGCTATTGTGGATGGAAATGATGTTTCTAATGCCAAACCCGACCCTGAAGTTTTCTTGCAAGCAGCAAAGAAACTAAATGTAACTAACGAAAATTCTATTGTATTTGAAGACTCTGTGGCAGGTATTCAAGCTGCAAACATTGCTAATATGACCAGTATTGGAATTGGTGATGCTACCTCTTTAAACGAAGCAAAATACATATTTAAAGATTTCACATTTATTGATGTTTCATTTATTGAATCATTGATAAATTAATTTTTGTTTCAAGTTTAAGGGTAACTTAAACTTGGAACCTGAAACTTGAAACTTTTTTAAAATAAAAAATAAAAAATGAACCAAGATTATATAAAACCAGACAATTGGTCGATCATAGATGAA
>CAISUR010000329.1 GCA_903888655.1 uncultured Bacteroidota bacterium
AAGCAATTAATAAATAATTTAAAAACTCCCATTTATAGCAAATCAATGATTTAGTATTTTCATGGGACTTACAATATGATAATGGCAATAAAGATTTAAATAAATAATCATCGAAAGTATTTATATTTAGTTTTTTATCTTTTGATAAAGGTAAAATGGTTTCAATACACCTAATAACATTTGAACTTGTCAAGTAAGTTAAATCAATATCTTTAAAATATTCAACAATTTTTTTACTGAATTTAATTCCATTTTCATCTAAAAACAAATTTGATTTGTCAATCTCTCCATGTCTTATTAAATAAATTGTTTTCATGATGTCTCCTAATTAAAATTTCCAAATGCAACCACCTCAACAATCACTTTTAATCCATCCCTAATATTTGGATTTATTAATCCAATCCACAAATTATTACTTATTAAATCACAACTGTCAATAAACCCTTGTGTATTCGTTTTTGAATATTTATTGTAATATCTAAAATTATCATTCCCTGTTTGTCTAAAATTGTTTACCGAATTATCATCGATAATATAAAAATTTAATGGCTTATTGGTTTTATTATTAGTTTTAAATGCTTTTTTATCTGAAATTAGCGAGAAAAATGTTTCTTCTTGAGGATAATAGTAGTTTGTATTTATATCCATAGTGGTTATACGATAAAACCATTCTTTTGTGCCTATAGGAAGATCAATTTTTAAAACTGCTCTGGTACTTCCAGCAAAAAAGGCTTTAGAGGTTGAATTAATTGAAACTGTTTGAGTCATCACATTTTTTATGTAGGTTGCTTTGGCCTCATTCTTATTTAATAGATAATAAAGAGCCTTTCCTAATTCTTCTCCTGGACTTTGAGCATAACTAAAAGTTGTACTTATAATGAATAATAAAAAAAGTTTTTTCATAAGTTTAAATAAGTTTAAATAAGTTTAAATTTCCCTACTCTATTGGCTTTTCGGTAACGCACCGTTTATGGTTTCCAGTCTCCAATTAATGATGTGTATTTACACGATTATATACAATAAAAACATAAAACGTGTAATATATTTTACAAATATATAATTAATCGCATATAATTGTGTAATTTATGTGAAATTATGTAAATATATTTTCTCGCTTTAGTGTAAATATTTGCACAATGCAACACAGAGGAGAAATAATACGAAAAGCAGTATACAATAGCGGTTATACCATTACAGAAATTGCTAAGTCTATTGGAAAAAGTAGAAAGTGGATGTATCTAATGTTTGAAAACAGCAACGTTTCTTTAGATATGGTATTGCAAATAGGAAAAATTATTCACTATGATTTTACCGATGAAATTAAAGAATTTAACCCTAATTCAACTATCGTAAACGAGCCGCCTACGGTTAATCAAAATGCAGAGTATTGGAAGGATAAGTACTTAAAATTGTTGGAGGAATATAATTGGTTATTGAAACAAAAGTAGTTGTAATCCTCAGGATTGTTTGCAAAGAGTTAACCTATTTTGAAAGATTTTTACACGCAAACTTTGAAATTACACTATAGTTAACTTTGAAAATGCACGGCTTTTAAAATAATTTTTCGTCTTCCTTTTCATAGAAAGCGTCAATTATTTAATCCAGTTTTTATCAGGATTTAAGTACGTCGAAAGTACAGCATAAATGAGAATACTTTTATTCTCTTCATCCATTTTAAAATGAATCATGTATCTGAATGTTTTCATTGGTAAACAATGAACATCGTTATATCTGATTTGAAAATTAGGGTTTTTTTGTAAGTGTTTTAAAGTAGTTTTGTATTCTAATAAGAATTTTTTACCAAATCCTTTTCGTCTTGAATTTAAGAAATCTCGTGCTTCTTTTAAATCATCCTTAACCTTCGGATCTGCAATAATCGTGTAATTTATCATCGCTTATTCCTCCAAATCATCAATCATTTCGAAAGCATCAACTGGTTTTTTGTTACGTTTAATTCGGTTAAAAACCTCGTCTTTTTGCCATTGAGGGATTTCATTAGATTCTTGCGAATATTTATAGGCTAAAAAATCAATATAATTTTCTACTTCTTCTATCAAGCTGTTTGGTAAATTTTTCAATTTATCATTTACATGTTTTAATGCTGCTGCTGTCATAATGAGTATGAATAAATAATTGTAGTAAAAGTATAAAAAATATCAAATTATAGCAACTTCGGCTTTTCTTTTACATCTATTTTAGGTATCTAATCCTGCCCTTTTATATTATATAAAGGGAAGTTGGTATCGCTAACGGTTGCTGTACTATGAATTCCATATTCGTTTTGCCCCCGATAGAACATGTTTGTGTTTGTTTATTATCTTTGCAGCTCATTTTTTATTGAAATTATGACTTTTATCGATATTGTTTTAGGTGCTTTTTTGGTTTTGGGTTTAATCCGTGGTATTCGAAACGGGCTTATTATAGAATTTGCTTCCTTGATTTCTTTGTTTTTAGGAATTTATATTGCCGTAAAATTTTCGACGATCCTTGGTGCTAGTAAAACTGCCAAAGTCATTGCTTTTGTAATTATTTTGATTATTGTTTTAGTAGGCATTCACTTATTAGCCAAAGTGCTTTCTAAAGTCGCTAATGCGCTATTTTTGGGATGGTTGAATAGGTTGGGAGGAGCTTTTTTGGCAGTCATTAGAACGGTTTTATTTCTTGGCGTTGTATTGAGTTTGTTTCAAAAAGTAAATATAAATAATACTTTGATTTCAAAAAAAACACAAGAGCAATCCTTGTTTTTTAATCCGATTTTAAAAACTTCAGAATTTATGTTGCCTGTTTTGAATGATTGGTTTAAAGGTTTGAAATCTAGTGTTCAGTAATCGGTTCTTAGTATTCAGTTTAATAAGAAGCTAATCAAGTTATGTATAATCAAAAACAAACTTGGATTTCTAAAATGACAATTATTGGTTTTTTACTAATAATTATAAACCTTATTTTTCTTGCTTTTGGATATAATCATTTCGAATTTTTGTACTTCTGCTTTCCTTTTGCTGGACTAGTTTTAAATTACTTTGATCCTTGATATTTATTTATAATTTTCTTGTTTATTCAGTTTACGATTTATGGTTTTATATTAGACATAA
>CAISUR010000330.1 GCA_903888655.1 uncultured Bacteroidota bacterium
AAAAACTTTAATTCATTTTTTAACGTTTCATTTTTTGCGGTAGCGAAAGTGGTAGTTTTCATCATGGCGTCTGTAATCATAAAAGAACCATCTTTTTTAGTGTCTTCTGATTCTTTTTTATTACAACTGGCTAGGGTAATTACTGCTGTCAGTAACCAAATTTTATTTATTATAATGCTATTTTTCATAAGACTTATTTTTAGTAGATTAGAATAATTTTGAAGCTGTAGAATGGTTTATCTCTTCACACGAATTGATATAGGATTTACTAATTTGGTTAAGTGATAAAACGCTTTGATTGTAACTATCTAAAAAATCCGTAAATTCCAACATACTCAAATTTCTTTTTAAGAAGTTAGCATATACACCATTATAAACAGTTTCAAGGTCAGTAGGAATACTACTATTCACCAATTCGTAATTTGATTTTTGTTCTAAATATTTTAAAAACGCCGATTTTACTTGACCACTAACCTCAACTTCTTGGGTTTTTTTCTGAACTTCAGCTTGACTCACTTGCGCTTTTGCAGTTCTGATATTTCCCTTATTTCTATTCCATAATGGTAATGGAATTCCTATAGTTATATTACTTTGATTTGTAAATGCACCACCATTTTGATCATACGTTGCGCCAAAAGTAACATCGGGAATGACCAACGATTTTTGAAGTTTTAAATTCCATTTATTCATCTCAATGGTTTTTAATGCCTTTTTTAAATCAGGCCTGTTTTCAAGTGCCATTTTTTGCAAATCTTCCAAATTATTTGAAATTGGTTTTTTGTATCGGTCTAATTCTTCTGTTGTAGGTGTTGGAACTACCTCTTGATTTTTACCGTCACTTATAAGGATTTCTAACGTTTTTTTATTTTCTATAATTTCATTCATCAAATCAGAGCGACTTGTTTTAAGTGCCAAGTAAATATTTTGTAACCGAACTAAATCTTTAAGCGAAACATTTCCTTTTTTCTCCTGAACGGAATAATTGTCAATTACCGTTTTTAAACTAACCATTTGTTTGTCTATATGACTGATTGATTTACTGTCAAAATAAATAGTAAAAAAAGAATTACGTAACTGTTGTTTCAAATCTTGCATTAATACAGAAAAGTCTAATTCTGCCATTTGAGCGTTAGATTTTGCTATGTTAATTTGGTTTCTTCGTTGTCCACCAACATGAATTAATTGCTGGATGTATCCCGATTTTTCTCCAGTACTTCCTACATTAAAATATTTTTTATCATCATTTGGAGTCCAAGCATTCAATTCTATGCCTATGTTGGGATTATCCCAAGTTTTTGCTTGAAGCACCTGAGCTTGTGCCGCATCAATATTAAAATGATTTGCTAATAAATAAAGATTGTTTTTTAGAAACTGATTTTCACATTCTTGCAACGAGATATTCTGTGAGAACGAATGAGTTGAAAGAAAAATTAATGTTACAAAGATTATCCTTTTCATTTTTTTGTACTTTTTTATGATACAAATTTGAAGTTGGAGTCTTAAATTGTCTTTATGAATAACTTAAAAAAAACTTAAATCAAAAAAGTGATTTCAAATAAATTAATAGTCTCATCTATGGATTGATAAGAAATAGTAGCGTTATGATAGTCTAAAATTCGTTTGACAATGGGTAATCCTAGCCCTGAACCCTTTGTTTGAAGGGAGTTTTTACCTCGAGTAAAAGGTTCAAATATTTTTTTTTGCTCTTCTAATGTCAATACCTTTCCTTCGTTTTTTAACGAGACAATTAATTGATGGTTACTTATTTGACTTAAACTAACTATTGCTTTGTTGTTTGGAGAATATAAACAAGCATTTTTCAATAAATTGGTAAACACAATTTTGAGCAATGATTTAACCCCTAAAATTTCCATGGGATTTTCTATGTCTTCTACAATTTGTATATCAAAATCGAGATTGAATTTTGGATCTATCTTTTTTACTAATTCATTTGAGTCAAATATAATTTCATCTATTCTAACTTGTTGGAATTTTTTACCAATTGCCTCTTTATTTACTTTTGCTAGTAATAAAAGAGAGTTTATTAATTCAGCTAGTTGATGAACATCATTGTTGATAGATGTTAAATAAGATAATGTCTTTTCTGAATGTTGTTCTGATTTAATAATGTTTTCAAGTTGAAGTGAAATACGTGTTAAAGGTGTATATAGTTCATGAGAAGCGTTGGATGTAAATTCTTTTTGAGTGGTAAAAGCATTTTCCAATCGTGTAAGCATTTGATTGAAAGCACGAGTCAATAAATTAATTTCGTCATTACTATTATTTTCCTCCAAATGAATATTCAATTCATTGACAGAAATAGAAGTAATTTGCTGTTGAAACACATCTAATGGATTTAATTGTTTTTTTATAAAAAAATAAATGAAAACCCAAACCAAAAGCACACCAATAAAATACGTTATTAATAAAGAATACAATAAATATTCCATTTTGGAATAACCATAAGTGTCTTTTGCAGAGATAAGGACATAATAATCGCCTTGTTTGAATGAGAAAAAAGCACCCAATGTTTCTCTACCATTAATATTTTTAAAATAAGATTTTTCATTATTTAAACGTATCAAATCATCTTTAGTCCATATTATTTTAGAATCATCTAAACTGCTGTAAATGAGTTTATATTGTCCGTCAAAAACTAATATTTTTTCATCATATAATTTATCGATTATATTTTTATCCAGTAATTTAAGAATCTGTTTGTCAACTTGTTTAACCTCAATTAATAACTTGGCAGTTGAAAAAGCTTTTTCTTCTAATCTGTTTTTAAACTCTTCTTTTCTGAATTTAGAAAAACTAACATAAATAAAAGTAGAAGCCAATCCGAAAAGAAGCGAATAAGCAATAGAAACATTAATGGCAATTTTTCTTTTTAATGTCATTCTTGATCAATGTTTATATAATATCCATAACCAGGTCGAGTAAGAATTAATTTTTCAGCGTGACCTTTATCAATTTTTTTTCTTATAAAGTTAATATAAACCTCAATAGTGTTGAGATTACTCTCAAAATGAACATCCCAAAGTTGTTCTGATATAGCTTGTTTTGATAAAATACGACCGTTGGCTTTGGCAAGAATTAACAACAATTGATATTCTTTTGGGGTTAATTCTATTACGTAACCATTGCGTTTTACTTTTAAGTCGTTTGTGTTAATTTCCAAATCTTTAATAATGATTAAGTCTTTTTTTTCTTGCGGAATTGTGCTCCTTCTCAATAATGCCATAATTCGTATATAAAGCTCATCAAAGTGAAAAGGCTTTACCAAGTAATCATCGGCACCAATATTGAAAGCATCCATTTTATCTTGAATGTCTCTATAAGCAGTTAGTATTAAAATTGGCGTAGATTTGTCGGTCTCTCTAATTTTTTTACAAACGTCTAATCCATTCAATTTAGGCACATTTATATCCAAAAGGTAGATGGCATAAATATCTAATTTTTGTTGTCTAAAAAAAACTTCGCCATCAAAAACTGCATCACATTCAATTTTCATCGAATTTAGAAAACTAATAATTTCTTTAGAAAGAATAAGATCGTCTTCAAGTAATAAGGCTTTCATGGGTTTCTAATTATTTAAAGGTAAAGGTAACTATTTTATTGTTGTTGCATTTTAACTTTTTTATTTTGTTTAACAATTGTTGCCCATACAATTGATTTTGAAAACGTACTTTTGTCACTCTAATTTTTTTATAATGAAATTTACAACACTTCCCAATACCGACCTAAAAATAAGTAAAATTTGTCTAGGGACTATGACTTTTGGCAATCAAAATTCTGAAGCCGAAGCACATTCACAATTGGATTATGCCGTAGAGCGAGGGATTAATTTTATTGATACTGCCGAGATGTATCCAATTGGTGGTAACGAACATATATTTGGCAGTACCGAGAGACATATTGGGAGTTGGTTACATAAAATTGGAACAACAGAAAGAGAAAAATTAGTTATTGCAACTAAAATTGCGGGACCTAATCGAGGCATGGAATATATAAGACAACCATTAGATTTTTCTAAAAAAAGTATTCATGAAGCGGTTGAATTGAGTTTGAAGAATTTACAAACGGAATATATTGATTTGTATCAAATGCACTGGCCAGAAAGAATAATGAACATGTTTGGTCAACGAGGATTAAATCAAATAGATTCCATTTGGCAGGATAATTTCTTGGAAATATTAACAGTTTTTGATGGATTAATCAAAGAAGGAAAAATAAAACATATTGGAGTATCTAATGAAAATCCTTATGGTGTAATGCGTTTCTTAAGAGAAAGTGAAAAACACAATTTACCTCGAATTGCAACGATTCAAAATCCTTATTCTCTATTAAATCGTTTGTTTGAAGTTGGTTTGTCTGAGGTTTGCCTTCGTGAAAATGTTGGTTTATTAGCCTATTCTCCGCTTGCCTTTGGCATCCTTTCTGGAAAATATTTAAACGGTAGCCAACCCGAATATCGAATGGCACGATTTCCTCAATTTACAAGATATACCAATGAAAATGCAACCAAAGCTACTAAATTATATCATGAATTGGCTGATGCAAATGGCTTAACTTTAGTTCAAATGGCAGAAGCATTTGTCCATCAACAAGGTTTTGTTACTTCAACAATTATTGGAGCAACATCATTAGAACAACTCAAAGAAAATATTGATGCTTTCAATATCCAATTAACTCCCGAAATGATAATGGAGATTAACAAAATTCAGGAGTTAATTCCTAATCCTGCCCCTTGAATTAATAGTATAATTTTATTATGG
>CAISUR010000331.1 GCA_903888655.1 uncultured Bacteroidota bacterium
AAGACAAATGGAACAACCAAAACGGATTGGTAATGTTGTTGCCTCACGGATACGAAGGACAAGGTGCTGAGCATTCTTCCGCACGTATGGAGCGTTATTTACAACTTTGCGCCCGACACAATATGTATGTTGCCGATTGTACTACGCCAGCCAATTTCTATCACTTGTTGAGAAGACAAATGAAAACGAATTTCCGTAAACCATTAGTTCATTTCTCTCCAAAAAGTTTATTGCGTCACCCATTATGTGTTTCAACACAAGAGGATTTATACAACGGACAATTTCAAGAAACTATTGATGACCATTCAGTAGATAAGAAAAAAATAAAAACTGTTGTTTTTGTAACTGGAAAGTTCTACTACGATATTCTTGCAGAAAGAGGAAATTTAGGAAGAAATGATGTAGCTTTGGTTCGTATAGAGCAATTATTCCCATTACCAGTGGAGCAATTGAAAGCTATAATAGCGAGTTATCCAAATGCTGATGACTATGTTTGGGCACAAGAAGAGCCTAAAAACATGGGAGCTTATAGTTATATGCTGATGAATTTCGATTTAGTAAAATGGAGATTAGCATCACTTAAAGCTTATGCAGCACCAGCAGCAGGAAGTAGTACTCGTGACAGAAGACGTCATGCCGATGCAATTCGAATGGTTTTTGATAAAAATTTATTTAGATAGATTTAGGAGAGAATAGAATAAAGATTAGAGAAAATAGACTTGAAAACATTATAAAATGCTAACCAAACAAGACATATTTAAAACCATACAAGATAACAAGGAAACAATTAAAAGTTTTGGTGTTACAGAGATTGGTTTGTTTGGTTCTTATGTTCGCGGTGAGCAAACGGAGGAAAGTGATATTGATTTTTTGGTAGATATTTTAAAAGAAAAGAAAACGTTAAAAAATTTTATTGACTTTTGCGATTTATTAGAGAATCTCTTTAAAAATAATAAAATTGATATTGTTTCAAAAAAAGGATTAAGTGAATTTATTGGACCTCATATTTTAAAAGAAGTAAATTATGTCGAAATCTGATGAAATTGAATTTATAAAGCACATTTTCATTGAGATAAACTATATTCAAAATATCGTTGAAAAGTTAAATGAAGAAGATTTTTATAATGATGAAACTTTAAAAAGAGCCATCACTCGAGCATTAGAGATAATTGGAGAAGCAACAAAAAATTTGAATACAGATTTTAGATTGAAATATAATTCCGTTCCTTGGAGTTATATGGCGAAATTAAGAGATAAAATAATACATCATTATCAAGGAGTAGATTATGAAATCCCAGGATAAAAAACAAGCCCAGCAACAACGCAGCCAGGAGCTTTTTACGCTCTCAAGTCAGCTATTTTCTACCGCCAAAAACTTTAGCGAATACCATGCTACTGAACTTAAAAACAATATGGCTTATGCGCTTAGCTACTCCAAAACTGCCGCTCATCAAGATATGGCCCAATTAAAGGCCTTACAAAGCACTGTTGCCACTGAGGCAAATAAGCGTATGGCAG
>CAISUR010000332.1 GCA_903888655.1 uncultured Bacteroidota bacterium
ACTGCCATAGTCTCTAAGTCTACCATAAGGTGTTTGGCCATGATAATTCTTTCTGTTTAAAAATTTATTATACTAGAAATTTTGGAGTATGTCAACTGACTACTTCGAATAAGTTATTACCAAATGTTTCAGCTTCACCGAATGTATAATTGTAGGTCAACGCATCGGCACATACTATGTTTTTTTCTACGATATGTCTAAGATGTTCTTGTCCGCATAACAATCTTTCTCTACAGAGGGCTACGTTATCCGGCATAAGATCAACTCCGTATATCGTACTTAATGCTGTTTCAAAGTCTATGCCATTTTCCATCTTACGGATTAGAACTTCTCCTAGGAACTGGCCATCACCACAGCTATTATCGATAAAAGTTTTAGTTGGATCAATAAACGCATCTATAGGCAATTTATCTAGAGTTTGTTGTACGAGTGTAGTAGGTGTGAAGACTTCTTCGGTTATCTTAATTCGAATTTTGTCTCTCTCTACCCCGCCCATATAAGGACGATTTCGAATATGATTAATTACATCATCGATTTTCAAAGGTATTGAATCCACTGTGATTTATATTGCAACTTTGGAATCTTTGACAGAATTGCCTGACTATTAACGATTGCTTTTGTTTTGATTCCACTGACAAGTTTGGCAACCTCGTCACTATTAAGATATTCTACAGCATCTCTAGCATCTTTTTCGCTATTAAATGCAATAGAAACAACACCGTGTGAACATCCGAAGCCGGTCCCTGCATACTTAACAGGACCTAATTTGCCGATAGTGGAATTTTTAGCCAGTATGGCTTTGTGTACTCCTAAATTTGCTACTTCAGATGAGTGGCTATTATTGCCTATTACATAGATAAAATCTTGATCTTTTTTACCGTTAAATGTAATAATCTTAATTCCTGTTTTAGACTTTTTAATTTTATTTTTATCTAATTTTGCCCAATTAATATCATAACCAGGCAGACCTAGATTAAAAACAGAAATAGCACTTTGCCAGATTTTTAAATCTTTACTAGGCAAAAACGGAACACTAGTTGCCGTAACAGCATTACCTGATTGATCAACAATCACTGTAGATTTTTTATTTCCTAAAACATCAATGATACTAAAACATGTTTCAACCTGCGCATTGAATATTCCGCTTCCTAAATTTTGAAAATATTCAATATTATCAAAACTACCATCATAGTCCATGCTGTTTGTATCTGATACTAGAACAACTTTTTCAATTGCTAATTTTTCAGCAATATTTCTAAATGGCCTAATATAGTCGAATGGTGGATTGATTAATACATAATCAAAAGATTTTGGAGGTAAATTGTCTAAACTCATAATGTATTTAATTCCTATTCTTTCTGCTAACTTAGATTTATTAATATGGTCCGAATAGAATGTGATCATCTCGGGATCTATCTGCTTAGTATACACTAAACTAACAACAAACTCAATATTAAACAGAACCAAAATAGATTTAGATTTTACATCAATTTTGTTTAGAATTTTTTCAACCAACTGTTTGGGAGTATGAATTGCATGAGCACCTTCGAATAGATTTTTTTCTATTGTAAGAAACTTATAAATGTTTTTGGCTAA
>CAISUR010000333.1 GCA_903888655.1 uncultured Bacteroidota bacterium
ATTCCTTTATTGTAGGAGCTATAACTTATTCAATACTATTTGTTTATAAAAGCTTCTACGAACTTAAGAAAGAAAATCTAGTTTTTTTTACATCTAATAATTATATATTATTATGCGTTCCAGTATTATTTTTTATCGGATTAAGCTTTATGTTTGCTTTTCAGAGTAAGCAATTAACATTATTTATTGTTTTTGGTAATATTAAACTTTATACGCTAATAAACTATTTTGTCAACATCATATATTACTCATTGATAAACCTTTATATCTACAAAGAAAGAAAGCTACAAAATGCTACATAACATCGCCCTTGGAATAATAATAAGCCTACTTTTCATTAGTTTAATTGTGCTTTTTTGTGTGGTTTTAATCAAACTCTACATACAAAAAATAAAAAAATATAATGCCCAGATTTATGAAAATGAAATAAATTTTCAAAAAACATTAAACCAATCTATCATTGAAACACAAGAACAATTGTTGAATTCCATTTCGCAAGATTTGCACGATGATGCGGGACAACAACTTACTGTAATTAATTTTCAATTGGAGAATTTGAAACTCGATTTTCCGGAGTGTCAAGACGATTTGAATCTGGTTTCACAATCGGTAACTAAATTGTCAGAATCGTTGCGAGGAATTAGCCATGCATTAAACACCAATTGGTTGGAAAAAAATGGCTTAATCGATGCTATACATAATGAAGTAATTCGGATTAATAAAAACAAGTCGATTGCGGTTCATTTAACCCGCAATGCTGAAAACAAATCTTTTTCTGGAGACGAACAAATTGTGCTCTTTAGAATTTTTCAAGAGACCATTAACAATATTATAAAGCACGCCAAAGCACGCAACATTGAAATTAAAATAGAAGCGAACCCTCTATTCAAAATTAAAATTACAGATGATGGCATTGGCTTTGACCTCAATAAATTGAAAGAATCAACAAATTCAATCGGAATCCAAAACTGCATCAACCGCTCCAATTTGATTCATTATGATTTTATTATGGAATCAAAAATCAATCATGGAACTACAATAACTTTACAAGAAAAAGTATGACCCAAAAAAATATTTGTATCATCGACGACCATCAAATTGTTAGAAACGGTTTAAAAGAATTACTTGAAAAAATAAATAATTTTAAAGTAGTTTATGAATTTGAAAGTGGTATTGCATTTTTAGAAGCACTCCCATTGAAAGATGTAGACATCTACATTCTGGATTATTCCATGCCAAACCTTAATGGCATAGAGGTTTTAAAACAGCTAGAAGTTAAAGAAGAAGAATATAAAGTTTTACTGCTTACGCAACATTTTGATGAAAACATCATCAACGAAGCGTATACACATGGTGCAAGAGGATTTTTACACAAAAACTGTACGGCTCAAGATCTTAAACATGCCATAGAAAATATTATCAAAATTGGATATAACAATATTTCTGAAATTTTAAAGAGAGTTAAAAACAATGAAAATTTCAACAATAAAACTGTTAAACAAAAAGTTCACTTATCAAAAAGAGAATTAGAATTCCTAACATTAGTTTGTGATGAAAATGAACTTACCTATGATCAAATGGGAGAAATAATGGGTCTTTCTTTAAAATCTATAGAAGCCTGTAGAGCTGCATTGTTTGAAAGATACCAAATTAAATCAAAGGTAGGATTAGTATTATTTTCTTATAAATACCAACTCACTGAACCCTTCTTATAATTCTTTTTTTCTTTGATAATAAAAAGCCGGAATAAAAAGAATCAAAAATAGTGGTTGAATAATAAATCGTCTGATATAGAATAATGCCATTTTATGTTCTTCGCCAAATTTAATCAAGACAAAAAAGAAGCTTACCATGGTAATAATTCCCAAAATGGAATACAGAAAAATAGAGAACTTTATAATTTTTGAATCACGAAAAATAAGATAGAGTAAGCCTAATGAAATCATTGAATTGAGGTAAAATCGAAATCCTAAACTAAAAAACAGTTTGATACTATTCAGTTTTGGCAGCGGCAAACTAGTATAATTCTCTTTAAAATAATCGAGAAACGGATCATAAAACAGCGTGTCTTCAAAAGCTCTAATCAAGATTAAAAGCAGCAGCAATACTAACGCGAAGAGTAAATTTGTTTTATTTTCAAGAAGTTTTTTTAGCATAAGACGAATAATTGTTAATCCAAATAATCCACAAAATAAATACTATTCCATAAATAAATAAGGGAAAAATCACACCATGTAAAATATGTTCATATTGCGGAAAATGAAACAGTGACATACAAAATAATGCAATTCGAATTACATTAAACACATAGATTATTAAACTTCCTACCAGAATAAAAACTAAAGTATGCTTGAGTTTTCCGGTAAATGCCATTACAAAACTCACAAAAAGTATAATGACGCTCAAGGCATTACAGCCTTCAATGATTCTGCACACCCATTGATCATGGTAGAAGATATTAACACTTGCTTCTTGCAAATTTGGTCTCGTATAGGAATGATCATCAAAAAAAGCGAGTACTTGTTTCGATTGATGAGCTACCATTTTAGTAAAGCCATCAACCTCAAATGCTTTTTCGTTATATTGATTGAGGTAACTTTGATATATAAATGCTAAAACCAAATAGCTCACGGCAAACTTGGTTAAGAAAATCAAAAAAGGTTTGAATTGAATGAAGTATTCTTTCAAAATATAATTTTTAACAAATTTTAGGTAAAAGTAAGAAATTGCATTGGTTACTTTTGCAAAAAAAATGAAATGAATTTTGAAGATTTAAAACCAGAAGTAACCAATATACTTTCAAACGAAAATCAAAATCGTGATGAAAAACTAAAAAATCTTTGTCAATTTTTATCTGATACCATTGATTATTATAATTGGGTTGGATTTTACTTTGCCAATCACGAAAATAAAACATTACATCTTGGCCCTTATGTTGGTGCAGCAACAGACCATACTGTTATTCCGTTTGGAAAAGGAATTTGCGGACAAGTAGCCGAATCGAATGCCAATTTTGTAGTTCCAGATGTATCGGCACAAGACAATTACATCGCTTGTAGTTTTACAGTTAAGTCCGAAATTGTGGTTCCTTTATTTGTTGACGGACAAAATATTGGGCAAATAGATATTGACAGCCACGTTATTAATCCGTTCACAGAAGCCGACGAAAGATTTTTAGAATTTGTAAATGAGGAAGTTGCCAAACTTTTTTAAAATAATTCATAACTCATAATTCATAACTCATAATTATTTTTATCTTTGCACCCGAATAGAGAAAAACTTTATTCATACATAATAATCATTTAAAATAATATTGGAATGTATTTAAGTAAAGAAACAAAAGCTGACATCTTCGCTAAACACGGAGGAAAAGCTGAAAACACAGGTTCTACAGAAGGTCAAATTGCATTGTTTACCTTTAGAATCTCTCACTTAACAGAGCACTTGAAAAAAAATCGTCATGATTATAACACAGAGCGTTCGTTAGTTCTTTTGGTAGGTAAAAGAAGAAGTCTTCTTGACTACTTGAAAAAGAAAGATGTTGTGAAATATCGTGAATTAATTAAAGAATTAGGTATTAGAAAATAATACAAATTATAAGAGGTGCTTTTGCGCCTCTTTTTTTTAGCTTTTATATTAAAAAAAGTTTGGTTTTTCATTGGGAATACAACAACTACAATCCGACTTACTATCGGAACAAACAACACAACAACTCTGCTGACAGGCAGAAAACCAATGTAAAATTAAAAAGGAAAATTTATGATTCCACAATTATTTGTAGAAAGTATCGATTTAGGTGATGGCAGAAACATCACAATCGAGACAGGTCGTTTGGCTAAACAAGCTGACGGATCTGTAGTAGTAAGAATTGGTAACACTGTTATTTTAGGAACAGTGGTATCATCAAGAAAAGCAAGTCCAGGTATCGACTTTTTACCGTTAACGGTAGATTATCGTGAAAAATTTGCAGCAGCAGGTCGTTTTCCGGGTGGTTTCTTCAAAAGAGAAGCGCGTCCAAGTGATAGCGAAGTGCTAACAATGAGATTAGTAGACCGTGTATTGCGTCCACTGTTCCCATCAGATTACCATGCGGAAGTTCAGGTTATGATTCAATTGATGTCTCATGACGAAGATGTAATGCCAGATGCATTAGCAGGATTAGCCGCTTCGGCAGCATTGGCTTTGTCTGACATTCCTTTTGAAACGTTGATTTCTGAAGCTCGAGTGGGAAGAATTGACGGGAAATTCATCATCAATCCATCTCGTGCTCAATTAGAATTGTCTGATATTGACATGATGATTGGAGCTTCAACCGATTCTATCGCAATGGTAGAAGGTGAAATGAAAGAAATCTCAGAAAAAGAAATGGTAGAAGCCATTAAATTCGCTCACGAACATATTAAAGTACAAATTGCTGCGCAAGAACGATTGGCGCAAGCCTTTGGAAAAAAAGAAGTTCGTACTTATGAACAAGAAAAATCTGATGATGCTATTTACGCTAAAGTAAAAGCAGCAGCTTATGATAAAATTTATGCTATTGCTAGCAAAGGTTCGGCTAAACACGAACGTTCGGCTGCATTTGACGCTGTAAAAGAAGAAGTAAAAGCATTATTTACAGAAGAAGAATTGGCTGAAAACGGAGATTTAGTTTCTAAATATTTCTACAAAACCAACAAAGAAGCAGTTCGTAACGTTACGCTAGATTTAGGAACTCGTCTTGACGGAAGAAAAACTACCGAAATCAGACCAATTTGGTGTGAAGTAGATTATTTACCATCGGTTCACGGTTCGGCATTATTTACACGTGGAGAAACGCAAGCATTGGCAACAGCAACTTTGGGAACATCTAGAGAAGCCAACCAAATTGATTCGCCATCGGAACAAGGAGAAGAAAAATTCTATTTACACTATAATTTCCCACCATTTTCTACAGGAGAAGCGCGTCCGTTAAGAGGAACTTCTCGTCGTGAAGTTGGTCACGGAAACTTGGCACAAAGAGCATTGAAAAACATGATTCCTGCTGATTGTCCTTATACCATTCGTGTGGTTTCGGAAGTATTAGAATCTAACGGTTCATCTTCAATGGCTACGGTTTGTGCTGGAACATTATCGTTGATGGATGCTGGAGTTCAAATGATTCGTCCAGTTTCAGGAATTGCAATGGGATTGATTACTGACGGAGATCGTTTTGCGGTTTTATCTGATATTCTTGGTGATGAAGATCATTTGGGAGATATGGATTTTAAAGTAACAGGAACTTCAGAAGGTATTACTGCGTGTCAAATGGACATCAAAATTGATGGATTGAAATATGAAATCATGGAGCAAGCATTAGCTCAAGCTCGTGATGGACGTATGCATATTCTTGGAATTCTTACAGAAACGCTTGCCAAACCAAGAGCAGATGTTAAGAAACACGCTCCAAAAATCATAATGAGAACCATTCCTGGTGCTTTTATTGGCGCGTTGATTGGACCTGGTGGAAAAGTGATTCAAGAATTACAAAAAGCTACAGGAACTACCATCGTTATTAATGAAGTTGACGAGCAAGGTGTTGTTGAAATCCTTGGAACTGATCCAGATGGAATTGCAGCAGTATTAGCTAAAATTGATTCTATCATCTTCAAACCAGCAATGGGCGAAGCTTATGAAGTAAAAGTAATTAAAATGTTGGATTTTGGTGCTGTTGTTGAATATACAGCTGCTCCCGGAAACGAAGTATTACTTCACGTATCAGAATTAGCCTGGGAAAGAACAGAAAATGTTTCTGATGTTGTGAATATGGGTGATGTGTTTATGGTGAAATATTTAGGTGTTGATCCTAAAACTAGAAAAGAAAAAGTTTCTAGAAAAGCTTTATTGCCAAGACCTCCAAGAGAAGAAAATAAAATTACTCCTAAAGCGGAATAATTAAGTTTTTGTATAATTTAAAAAACCCCAATTCATTTAGCTGAGTTGGGGTTTTTGTTATTTTTGCAAACACAACATTAAAAATTACATTATTATGTTTGATAAAGAATTTAAAAAAGCACTTCAAAATTTACCAAGCGAAGAAAAAGATAAATTAATTTTAAGATTATTAAAAAAAGACTTGGTCTTGGCTAATCAACTACTATTCCAATTGGTAGATACTGATACCGTCGAACAAAAGAGAACCTATATTGAGAACGAATTAACTCGATATTTGAAAAAATCTATGGAAAGATATTATTCATTGGGTATCTTTTTAATGGATATCAGGTTTGCTAGTGGGAAAATAAACGATCATGTTTCAATAACTAAAGATAAATTTGGCGAAATAAGTTTGAATATTCAAATGCTTATAGAATCAATACAACATGTTAAATTATACATTTTAAACACCAAACCTAAAGACTCTTATACAACCTGTATCTATATAATTGCTCGGGCTTTTAAAATTCTGCTCTTAATAAAAGCACAACATGAAGATTTGCATTTAGAATTCAGAGATTCTGTAATTAAATTAGGAAAACTAATTGGTGAAAATGATGTGTTAATGCGCCATGCAATCAATAACGGACTGGATGTTAACTGGTTATTACAATTTGAAATACCTGAAAACATTGTTGCCATTCATAAAGAAATTAGAGCCAATGGTTTTTTAAAATAAATCAACAACCCCAATTCATTTAGTTGAGTTGGGGTTTTATTTTAACTATTGTTTATAAACAATTCCAAAGGCAATAGAATGACTACCAAATTTTGATTCCATTTCTTCAATAAAATTATATGGAGTTAACCTATATTGAACTCTTAAACCCACATTTTTATAAATATAACTTACACCCGAAGTGCATAATAAAGTAGTATTTCTAAAAGTATTACCATTATTTTTCTTTTTATCTTCATCACTTTGTTTTGGATAATCATAATCTAAATAATTAAGACCGAGCGTAGTTTCAATTTCAACATATTTAATTGTTCTTTTTTTTGAAGTTAAATTAATTTTTTTTAAAGCTCGAACTCCAAAATCTAAACCAAACTTATTGGAGTTTATTTTATAAATAGAATCTTTGTAGTTATAGTTAATTGATTTAGGATTTTGTAAAAGCAAAATATCAAACCCAAAATTGGCACTTAATCCATGGTTATGTCCTAGCTCGAACCAAAAACCATAAGATTGAGCATAATCAAATTTATTTGCTAATTTCCCTATGGGAATAACCAAACTTGCTTCAGCACTGACAAATACTGAATCTTTTTCTTGTCCGTAGACAATACTAGTAAACATAATTGCTAAAAACAGTTTTTTCATAATTTACCAGTTTATAATTGGAAACGAATGTTTTATGTTTTTATTCCATATTCCAAATTGTAATCCTCTGGAATAAGATCTGTTGAAAATACCAACTTGAATTCCGGTACTTTTTTGAACCTGATTTACAAGTCCAAATTGAAGACCATTCAATTGATAAGTTTGATTATACAAACCAAAAACAGCTCCATTCAAAATGGTATTTGCATTAATAATTCCTAAAGAAAAACCATTTTGTTTATCTGATAACGTTCCTAATGGAGCTATTGAAATTCCGTTCAATTTTTCGAACTTATTTCCCAAAGAAATATTTAAGCCATTCATTTCTGTAGAAACAAAAAAACAACCCGAACTTAAATTTATTCCATTGATTTTTAATTTAGGGTAATAATTCCAATTCTCGATTTTAAAATCATTTCTGGTTGAATCGCTAGATTTCCAAGATTTATTTTTTATAATTTCTGGCATATAAATAATGCTTAAAAATCCAATAAAAACGCCAGCAATCGGAGCAGGATTTGCTTCGATATTCAAACCATTAATAGTTTGTTTTTCGATATTTTTATTTTCAAAATGCCCTACTCCAAATACTAATCCATTTACTTTATCAACTTTTTTTGAAATGGGTGACAGGCTAAAAATTTGTGTATGTGTTTGTTTAACAAAAAGTGAATCTTGTGCAGAACATAAAAACACATTGAACAATAAGAAGATTAAAATTGTAGTTTTCATAATTAATTTGTTTTAAAA
>CAISUR010000334.1 GCA_903888655.1 uncultured Bacteroidota bacterium
ACGTCTTGCAGCAAGGCAGTGCCTGTGGCCGGCAACGTCTGTGTCCATTGTTGATTGTCTTTAATCAATACTTTTTTTAATTGAACGCCACCAAAAATATTGACTTCAACTTCATCAACATAAATGTCGGTTCCAAAATTTTTATTGAGTTTTTCAGTAACGTAATGGGCAATTTTTGTTTGAACTACAGGCAAAGAAAGTGCTATTCCTGCAGCTAGTAGTAGCACTAGCAAAACTAGAAAAGTACGAAAAACTATTTTTCTGATTTTTTTAAAACGCGTATTTACTTTTTTTTCTTCCAAAATTTAATTAGGCTGTAGATAAGAAACCTTGAAAATAGTTACTTTTGTCAACGTTGTAAAAATAATCGTTTTAAAGCGGTTTATCAAATATAATTCAAAAATTATGCCCAATGCCAAACAATGACGTTTTTATTTTAGCTATTGAAAGTTCCTGCGATGATACTGCTGCGGCTGTACTTAAAAACAATAAGGTATTATCAAATGTTGTTGCGGGACAAAAAATACATGAGGAATACGGTGGTGTAGTACCAGAATTAGCTTCAAGAGCCCATCAACAAAACATTGTACCAGTGATAGATACAGCTTTAAAAAAAGCAAAAATTAATAAAGAACAAATATCCGCAATTGCTTTTACTCAAGGCCCCGGATTAATGGGTTCTTTATTGGTTGGAACATCGTTTGCCAAATCATTAGCCATGGCGTTACGTATTCCTCTAATTGCTGTGAATCATATGCATGCACACATATTAGCTCATTTTATCGACGAAGAAGGCTTTGATAAACCTCAATTCCCATTTATTGCATTAACTATCTCTGGAGGACATACTCAAATTGTAAGAGTACATAGCTTTTTTGATATGGAAATTATTGGAGAAACTTCCGATGATGCCGTAGGAGAGGCATTTGATAAATCTGCTAAAATCATGGGACTTCCATATCCAGGAGGTCCTTTGATTGACAAATTTGCTAAAGAAGGAAATCCAAAACGATTTTTATTTACGAAGCCCAAAGCACCCGGACTAAACTTTAGCTTTTCAGGATTAAAAACACAAATATTATACTTCATTCAGAAGAATGTTGCTGAAAACTCCAATTTCATTGAAGAAAATAAAGCTGATATTTGTGCGTCAATCCAACATACCATTATTGAAATTTTAATGGAAAAATTAAAAATGGCAGTTAATGAAACGGGACTTACTCAAATAGCTATTGGCGGAGGAGTTTCTGCTAACTCAGGAATTCGAACAACACTGAAAGAGGCAGAACGTAAATATGGCTGGAAGACTTTTATTCCTAAATTTGAATACACAACTGATAATGCTGCAATGATAGGAATTGTAGGGTATCAAAAATTCCTAGAACAAAAATTTAATGATGCTACTGTAGTATCTAAAGCACGAATAGAATTTTAATATGCAATTATTCTACAACCCATTGATCTCTGAAACTGAAAAATCATTTGTTTTTGACAAAGAAGAAAGTAAACATATCATTAAAGTACTTCGTAAAAAGGAAAGAGATATATTATTTGTAACTAATGGTTTAGGTTCTCTATTTAAAACTGAAATTGCATTAGCTTCTGATTCAAAATGTACCGTAACTATTCTTTCATTAGAAAAACAAGAGCCGTCAAAATATCATTTGCATTTAGCGGTTGCTCCTACCAAAATGAATGAACGTTATGAATGGTTTTTGGAAAAAGCAACTGAAATAGGAATACAAGAAATCACTCCAATTATTTGCGAACATTCTGAACGAAAAATAATAAAAACCGATAGATTTCAAAAAATAATCGAATCGGCAGTGAAACAATCATTACATTTTTACATCCCTAAATTAAACGAACCAATATCCTACAGAGATTTTTTAAAAAAGGAATTTAATGGGCAAAAATTTATTGCTCATTGTGAAGAAACTGATAAAAAAACGCTAAAAAGTCAGATAAAAAAGGAAAATGATATTTTAATACTTATTGGTCCTGAAGGCGATTTTTCTGTTAAAGAAATTCAAATGGCATTGGACAATAAATTTATTCCAGTATCTTTGGGAAGCACTAGATTAAGGACAGAAACAGCAGCTATAGTAGCTTGTCACAGCGTGAACTTTTTAAATGATCTCTAATGAAAAAAAATGTTTTATTTTTACTTTTACTGTTTTTTATTAGCATGGAAACCTCTTTTGCTCAAAAGCAAACGTTGTTTTTAGATAAAGATTTTTAAAGTTTAGATCTATTAAATTCATATGGGTTATTATAATATAAAACAAGAGAGGACTGAACAGGCTAGAGCCTATGAAAAAGCAGCAACCCTTGAATTACAAAGGCAACA
>CAISUR010000335.1 GCA_903888655.1 uncultured Bacteroidota bacterium
AAACAACAATTGTAATAGTCGATTATCCCTTCGGATTTTAAGAGTATATCAGCGCCAATAATGCCATGAACGGGTTTGGTTTTGTGCTGAATAAGCGCTTGGTTAACATGTGATAAATCGAAAATTACGATGTCGAACGATTTACATTTCCACCTTCCGATTTGCAAAATATTGTCATTAGCAATTTGTGTAAGCATCCCTGTGGCTCCTGCTCCTGCTGCTGTGGTAGATGAACTTCCAGCGGTAAGTTGAAAAAATGAGGTGTTCTCTATTCCTACACATGTATTGCTAGCACCTGTGTCAAGGATGAAATTTCCTTTTACACCGTTAATAGTGGCTTTTATAAGCAGGTGTTGCGTTTTGGACACTTTAAAGTTTAACTTCTTGTATCCTTCTTTTTTAAGAATTTCTTGGATTTTTTTCATTGCTTCAGTAAAAGAAAAAAATTATTCCTTCGTTACAACCTGCATGGTTTCTCTAGAAATTTGTTTTAGAAGCACTATTTTGTCTTTTTCTACGATTTCAGAAGCTTCTTTTGTAAAGTGTCGGATTGTGTAAAGTGAAGCGTTTTCATTGTAAGAAACTTTAAACTTTTTTGAGAGAACCGCTTTTAAATCGTTGAAATTATTAAATTTATCTTCCAAACAAACCGAAAAACTAATAGCTGAATTCTGAATTAGACTTACTTTCATTTTGAATTGGTGAAAAAGCGCAAAAATTTCGCTAATATTTTCTTCCATAATAAAAGAAAAATCGATTGATGAAAGCGAAATCAATAATTGATTCTTCTTTACAATAAAGCACGGAATTTTTGGCTCTAAATCGGCTCCTTTAGAAACACTTGTGCCAGACAATAATGGATTAATAAATGATTTTACATACAAAGGAATTTCCTTTTTCTGCAGGGGCTGCAATGTTTTTGGGTGAATAACTGATGCGCCATAAAAAGCCAATTCGATGGCTTCACGATAGGAAATTTGATGCAACAATATAGCGTTTTCGAAATATCTCGGATCGGCATTTAAAACTCCTGGAACATCTTTCCAAATAGTAACACTTTCAGCGCTCAAACAATAAGCAAAAATTGCAGCAGTATAATCGGAACCTTCGCGACCTAACGTAGTCGTAAAATTATTTTCATCGGAACCCAAGAAACCTTGAGTAATGTTTAATGATTTCTTCTTAATCCCTTTTGAAATTAATTTTTGGGTATGCTCCCAATCTACATTGGCATCACGATAATTATTATCGGTTTTAATAAAATTTCTAACATCAATCCAGTTGTTTTTTAATCCTTTTTCATTGAAATAATGACTCACAATAGCAGTAGAAACAATTTCTCCAAAACTGATCACTTGATCATATACAAAGTTATAATTTGGTGATTTATTACTTCTTAAAAAATATTCTAAATCGGCAAAATGACCGTTTACCACGAAAAAGACTTCATGCTCTTCATCTTCAAACAAGTCAAGTAAAATTTGATTGTGGTATTTTCGAACTTCTTGGAGTGATGCGTGAAATTCATTTGATTTTTCAAAATAATTTTTGATTACAATTTCTAACGCATTGGTTGTTTTCCCCATGGCAGAAATAACCAAAAGTAAGTCTTCATGCCCAACTTTTTGTAAAACATCTAAAACATTTTTAATACCAGCTGCATCTTTCACTGATGCTCCACCAAACTTAAAGATTCTCATATTTTAATACTTTTAAAATAGTGCATAAAAAAACAAACTTTTATCAAACTCCAAATTTAAAAATAACAATTGGAAAATGATTGCTAAAGTAAAAATTTAGTTATTTCTCATTAAAAATTGCTCTATTCCCTCTTCATTCATTTGAGCCACACGCCAATCATCTAGAACTTTGGCTCCTGTTTTTTCATAGAATTCAATTGCTGATGTATTCCAATCGAGTACTGCCCATTCAATTCGGCGCACTTTATCCC
>CAISUR010000336.1 GCA_903888655.1 uncultured Bacteroidota bacterium
AGGCAAAAATAACACCAATTGTTTTTTCTTATCTGTTACAATAGATTTTGACAAATCTCTTAAACTACTTTTGGTTTCTTTGGTAAAAGAAGTATTTGCAGGTACTTTTAATACCATCCCTTCTTTGACACCATCTTTAATTGATGGATTTAATGCCATCAAAGATGCTTCTGATAAATTAAAAAGGTGAGTCAAACTAAAGATGGTTTCTCCTGATTTAACGGTGTATTCTAATAAATCTATAGATTTGGCATGTGATTTTATTTCTCCAACGATTGGATCAGAAGAAGCTCCTTTATTAATTTTTAATTGAAATCCTAATGGAAGTTTATCTTTTATTTCAGGATTTTGTTTCTCTAATTCATCAACCGAAATGCCATACTTTTTTGCCAGACTAAATTTTGTATCACCTGCAACAACCTCATGAGTACTTGAAGAATTGTTGGTAGCTTTTGGTCTAACTGTCGCTGGTGCATTCGAATGAATTACGGAAGATAATTTAACTTTAAATCCTAACGGCAGATTATCTTTAATCTCGGGATTTAATTTTTCTAAATCAGATACGGTAATACCATATTTTTTAGCAATGCTGAATTTGGTGTCACCCGCTACCACTTCATGTATTTTTTCTTTCGAAGATATTGGAGTTTTACTCGTTACAACAGCCGAAACACTTTTAGGAATTAAAAGTACCGATGCGGGTTGAATGCCATTTTTAGCATCGGGGTTTAATTTATAAATATCAAAAGGAGTTACTTTGTATTTCTGCGCAATAGAAGGAATAGTTTCTCCTTTGACAACCGTGTGCTTGGTATAACTCTGCGCGAAAACAGCGGTAGTAAAAACGAATACAATCAGAAAAATAACTCTTTTAAACATACTTTTTTTATTTAAAACGATGAAGATATTAAGATTCACTATGTATAATTTGCAAATTTAATATCTAAAATTTGAAATATAATATTCCTCTACTCCCACTCAATAGTTGCAGGAGGTTTAGAGCTGATGTCATAAACCACTCTATTCACTCCCTTTACTCTGTTGATGATTTCGTTGGATATTTTCATTAAAAAATCATATGGTAAATGTACCCAATCAGCTGTCATTCCATCGGTAGATTCTACAGCGCGAAGAGCAACAACTTTTTCGTAGGTGCGTTCGTCACCCATGACACCTACGCTGTTTACTGGCAGGAGTATTGCACCTGCTTGCCATACTTTATCATATAATCCGTGAGATTTTAATCCATTTATGAAAATAGCATCAACTTCTTGCAAGATACGTACTTTTTCGGGAGTAATATCGCCTAATATTCTAATCGATAATCCTGGCCCTGGAAATGGGTGTCGTCCTAACAATTCAGAATCAATTCCTAAAGTAGCTCCTACTCTTCTCACCTCATCTTTAAATAACATTCGAAGCGGTTCTACAATTTTTAATTTCATAAAATCGGGTAATCCACCCACATTGTGATGTGATTTTATAGTTGCCGATGGTCCTTTCACTGAAACTGATTCAATGACATCTGGATAAATAGTTCCTTGTGCCAACCATTTTACATCTTCCAATTGATTTGCTTCATCATCAAACACTTCTATGAATACCCTTCCAATAATTTTACGTTTCGTTTCGGGATCGTCTACTCCTGTTAATTCGGATAAAAACCGTTCGGAAGCATCAACCCCTTTTACGTTCAATCCCATGTCTTTGTATTGGTGCAAGACACTTTCAAACTCATTTTTTCGAAGTAATCCATTGTTAACGAAAATGCAATATAGATTTTGACCAATAGCTTTATGCAATAAAACCGCTGCTACGGTTGAATCTACTCCGCCCGAAAGACCGAGCACAACTTTATCATTTTGTACTTTTTCTTGTAAGTCTTTTACACAATCTTCGACAAAGGCATTTGGTGTAAAATTTTGAGGTACTTGAGCAATTTTCACTAAAAAGTTTTCTAACATTTGCTTCCCATCGATGGAGTGATAGACTTCAGGATGGAATTGAATTGCATAAGTAGTTTCACCTTCAATTTTATACGCAGCATTTTCTACATCATTGGTGCTGGCAAGTTTGACACCATTAGTAGGCAATTGTTTGATTGTATCGCTGTGACTCATCCATACTTGAGAATTGAGCTCAACGTTTTCAAAAAACAGTTCATCTTCTTTAATGTAAGTCAAATTGGCTCTTCCGTATTCTCTAATGTTAGAGCCAGCTACTTCACCACCAAAAAAATGGGCCAAATATTGCGCCCCATAGCACACGGCTAACAAAGGTAGTTTTCCACGAATATCGGACAAATCGATTTGCAGAGCATCCTCGGCTCGAACCGAATAAGGACTGCCGCCAAGAATAACCGCTTTGTAAGATGATAAATCTGTAGGATAATGGTTGTAAGGAAAAATTTCGCAGAATATATTTAACTCGCGAACACGGCGCGCAATAAGTTGTGTGTATTGCGAACCGAAATCTAAAATAAGTACGTTGTGTTGCATGCACAAAAGTACTATACTTTAAAGAATCTTACAAATTATTTTGCTTTTAAGGAAAATATTCTAAAATGTAATATTTGATGGTTTATACCTATGATTTTTTTGGATAATATGAAAAATTATGGTTGAATATTTTTTTTATTGGTTTAAATGGAGCATAAAAATTTATAGAGGAATTGGTTTCTATTTCGATACTATTTTTGCCAATTCCATTCTGTAATTTTCATTTTCTGTCATTCCATTATGACCTTGCCCAATAAGTGTTATTAAAGTGTCTTTTTTCTTAAATTCTTTTTCTAGTTTAATTGATGAACCATAATAAATCACTTTATCTTGATTTCCGTGAAATATCACGACAGGCATTTTACATTTTTTTAAATACTCATTGGTCGAAAACTTATACCTCAAAATAAATGTTGGTATAAACCAATAGCGCTTTTTCATCATATCTGTTAAATTGTAATAGGGTGCTTGCAAAATCAACAGTTTGGGAGTATTTGTAGAAGCAAGTTGGGAAGCAAGTCCAGTTCCAATAGAATAACCTAAAATAATTATTTTGCTTTCGCTGTATTTTTTCTTTACTTCATTATATGCATTTTGATTATCTTCAAATAATTGATTTTGACTCAAAATTTCACCATCACTTTTTCCATAACCTCTATAGTCAAGTATGAAAATATCATAATTTAAGTCGGTATACGTTTTAGCAACATGTCCCCACGAACTGATGCTTCCGCCATTTCCATGTAAATAAAAAATCAGCCCTTTTGAATTTTTGGCTTTAAACAAAAGTCCGTTTAATACTTTTCCGTCTTTTGTTTTTATATTTAGTTCTTCAAATTTTTGTTCAAAATCAAATCGGTAATTCTTATTTAATTTCTCTGGAAAAAATATAAGCTTTTCTTGAACAAAATAGAGCAATCCACACAATAAAATGTAAAGTAAAATTACAACTAAAAGTGTGTTTTTTATTTGTTTTTTCATTGCAAATCGATTCGACAAAAAAGCGAAAACCGTTCCGCCGCTTCTAATCAGTTGCGAAGTTCGGAACGAATTATTTTCTGTTAAAGATAAAAATTCTTGCGAAATGTAAACGTGAACTTACAACAAAATTCTCAATTGCGAGAAAAGACTGTTGGCAGTAGTTGCTTATATTTTTGCATTAACAAAGTTATAGAAT
>CAISUR010000337.1 GCA_903888655.1 uncultured Bacteroidota bacterium
TCTTCTTTAAGATTAATAGGCCCAAGTTTTTCACTTCCTGTTATTGTATAAATATTATAGTATCCAGTAGTATAGTTAGGGGTAAAAGTTTTTTCTACCCTTTCTTGGTATTCATATCGTCCACCTATTGTAAACACTTTGCCAAATGATTTCTGAGCATAAAAAACAGCACTTTTAAATGATTTACCGCTAGTGCCCAATAAGCTATCCTTAGCGTTGAAATCAGTACCATCAAATCCAATTTTTATGCTTGGGTTTACCAAGTAACGGGCTTGGATATTTGTATGTGTCCCATTTACAGTTTGTCCTTCTCTCCAGTATGCAATACTTACATTTAAGTTCTTGATTGGGTTTAAAAATAATTGAGAACTAAATTCAGATACCCAATACCCCCCAAGACCTGCAATATTATCTACCGCACTAGCTGCATCCACTGTATTGTACATCCCAACGTTTAAGGAAGCAAAGTCACAAAACTTGTAACTTACCCTAATCCCTCCCGCACGTTGAAAAGCGTTTGCAAATGTTTGAGAATAAGCTTTAGACATAGAATAATTAAAATTATCAACTGGCGTTATTTTTTCATAGCTCTGGAATATATACATTGCTCCAGCAGAAGCAGACAAGGCTTTAGTGAGTTGAAAGGTTATGTAAAGATTCTGAATCCTGAATGAATTTTGTGGATTGTTCGATTTGTAATCTGTTCGGCTTCCAAAAGATAAATCTGAAAAGAAACTTGTTCTTTTATATTTCTTTTTCAACTTTAAATCAAGCATCCCCAAAGACAAGGAATTCAACTTTGTACCAAATGAATTATTTGGATAATCAGCATTAGGGGTAGGGTTGGCAGTACTTTGGGCTAGATCGTATTTGTAGTATAAATCTGCTGAACCAGAAATCTGAAGCTTTGAAGTATCCTTTACATTTTCTTGCGCTATTGAAGTAGCAACTAAGAAAAATGCAAGAACAAGTGATAATAATATTTTTTTCATAAACAACAATTTATTACTTTATAATTTTGAAACAACGTTAAATAAATTCTGGACTCATTAGAAAGCATAAATGGCAGCCAAAACAAATTCAACATTTTTGTTTGTAGGCCTTGCATTTTTATCTGAATAGGGCGTATTTACGTTGCTGTTATCAGTCATGTCATACTTTATTTCTTGTTTTAATGAAAGTGGACCGAATTTTTCTTTTCCAGTAAGCGTTATGATGTTATAGTTTTCGTTTACAAAAGAATTAGAAACTGTGTTTTGTTCTGTTTGCTCGTGTTCAAGTCTCGCTCCTAAACTAAATATATTGGTGATTTTTTGCTGGGCATATAATCCAACACTAGTAAAATTACTAGAGTATAATATTTCTGTAGCACTATCCAAACCTGCGTATTTGTTTAAATCCAAACCAAGATTCAAACCTTTATTTAATTTGTAGTGTGCTTGAAAATTAATGTGCGTTCCTTTGTTTTTTTGACCTTCTTTCCAAATTGCAGCACTCAATTTTAAGTCTTTCATTGGGTCTACAAAAAGTTGAGCTACAACATCAGATAATCCACTATTTGGATTTGCGGCAACTGCATCAGATGATATAGGTTTATAGGTATCGATTGAGTTAAATAAACCAATTGAAGCACTTACCATATCATTAAAGGTATAATTTGCTTTGATACCAACACTCCTTGTAGGGACTTTTCTTGATTCGATAAA
>CAISUR010000338.1 GCA_903888655.1 uncultured Bacteroidota bacterium
ACAATAAAACGTATAAAACCTAATATTTATTATACTATAGAGGGTGGATATTTACAAATAATAATATAAGACTTATGAAAAAAGTATTTCTAGTAAGTGTTTTAATGAATGTCATGCTATTTGGCTTCTCACAAAAAGTAGTAAAAATGTATTATACCCTTAACCACCTTATTTCTTTGGATCATCAAGTAGATCCAAAGACGGGAGTAGAAAATGGGTATTACAAGAAATATAACTTAAATGGACGATTAGAGGAAGACGGATTTTATAAAATGGGTAGAAAAAATGGCACATGGAAACAATATAATAATTATGGTAAAGTGACACTTATAGCAAATTATAAGAATGATACATTAAATGGTATTTACAAAGAATGGTGTAATGGGGATAGTTATTTATGCAACGATTTAGTATATAAAAATGGCGAAGCAATTAAAGAAAAAACGTACTATACAAATGGCAATTTGGAGTGGGACATCGATAAAGAGAAGGATATATATAATCAATACAGCATTAAGGGAGAAGCTTTAACGAAGACTATTAATGGAAAACATTATCACTATACTTTGGATGATGATGGTAAAATTTCAGACATTGATAAAATAACATTTGATTCGGCTGGTAAACAATACAAGTATTCCTATGGTATTAAATACATAAGACAAGATAATAGTCCACATTTATGTTTGATTGGTATTGCCATTTTAGAAAACAATAAACAAATAGAAAGTTTTATGTATTATCCACAAAGAATATATCCAACTGCAGATTCTCAAAACAATAACAACATTGAAGTCTCTAAATACAATAGAGCCTGTTTATTATATAATTCTGATCCCAACCCCATCAGTATTAAATTTAATATAAAAGAAACCGAAATACACCTAGGCAATTTTTAATTCTATATAAAATTCATAGTAAATGGAGTAAGTTAAGGCGAAATAAACTTGGCGAAAGATGGCGAAAAATGGCAGGAGTGGGTTTTGTAGGTTTGTAAAATATTAGAAGGGTAATTACTTATGAGAATGTTGCAAGATTTAAAGGTGGACTTACAATCATTATGGGACAATAATTACATTGTTGCTGCCAGTGTACTAAATACAGCTTTAGGGCAAGAGTATTTTCATGCAAACAAAGAACCGATGTATTTTACAGGCAATCTTTCCGCAAAGACTATTTTGGTAATGCTTAATCCAGGAAGTGGCAATACTTCAAACCGACCCTATTCTTTTTTTGGTGATAAGTACGTTTATAAAACCGTGGATGAATTTTATGAAGGAAATTTGTCTGGCTGTAAAAATTATGGCAAAAATGATTTTGAGAGACTAGACAACTTCGACACCAAGCAAGCAGCTTTTCTACACGACTTTAAAGATTTAGGATTCGAGATACCCAATAGTTTTTGGACTAAAGATGACCTAACAAAGAAGATTGCAAAGAGAGAGGTACTGATGGGGAAATTACAATTGGAGTTGATACCCTATTGTTCAGTGAGCTTTAACGGACTTATGGATAATGAGAAAAAAGCAACAATCAATTACAGGCATATAGAAGCACACCTTTTGAGGGTATTAGATACTTTAATAGAGTACGAAAGAACAAATATTTTATTCTGCAGTAGTCAGTTTCATTCATTGTTCCTTGCTGCCAACAAAAGCAGTTTATTAAAAGGCAAAATCTCATTTAGCGAACTAAAAGAAATTAAACCAAGTAATTTATCACT
>CAISUR010000339.1 GCA_903888655.1 uncultured Bacteroidota bacterium
GCTTTAATTAGTTTTTGCCTAGCAACTTCAACTTTGTCAGTTTCGGTTTTAGCAGATTTTTGTAAAGTAACATAGTCTTTTAGCCCTTCGACTTTTCCAACAGCTTTCATTGCTTTATCAGCACTAACTGCCATATCAAGAAAATCTTTAGCATTTTTCTTTACTTCTGCATTTAGCTTTTCAAGATTGTCTAAAACTTCTTTTAATCCAGGTATTTCAAATTGACTTGCCATTATTAGTATTGTTTTTGTGCTTTGTGTTGTTGTTCAATCAGATTTAAAATAGAACAGAACTCTGAAACTACCGTTTTAAATCTATCGATTTGATAACCGTTTTTAATAATAATTGCAATCGTTCTTTCAAACTCTGAATTACCATTATTGTTTTTTTCTTCTGTTGGAATACTATTACTTAATCTTGAAATATCATTTTTAATTAAACCTATATTTGAAGCTAAACGCTCTTTTGTCATTCGATATTCTTTCAATTCTTTACCAACGTCAATTCCTTTTGATATGCAATATTGCAATGCTTCAAATACTTTTAATTTACGGTCTAATAGTATTATTTTAGAACGTTTTTTTAACATATTAAAAGCAAACGTATTATTCGAAATTGTCAAAAATTCATCAAGAATATTTAACCACGTACTTTGAATTTTTTCTTCGCTAACAATCGTATTTCGGTCACGTTTTAAATAACTAAAATCGTTGTTATTGGCAATCTCATTAAAGTGATGAATTGGTAATTCATTGCATTTGGTAAAGAGCAAGCTCGAATTATCCGTTTGTTTTTTCTTCGATAGAATCTTTTGAATCAGATTTTTTAGCATTTTTGCTCTGTTTTTTTGGTTTTGAAACTACTACTTCTGCATCTACAACCTCGATTGAATTTGTTGGAGTATATTCTTTTTCAGTTCCATCGGGTAAATAGTAACAGCAAATACCTAAATCATCAGTCAATAGACTTTCTTTGGTCAAAAAGACATGTTTTCCATGGTCCGGAACTTCTTTTGCGTAAACAACATGAGTTTCTCCTGTTTCTACTGTCAACAATGTAGCTTCGTGTAATTTTTCTTTAAATCCGTTTGTATTTATGCAATTGCACATGATTATTTTAATTTAAGGTTAGTGTTTAAAATTTCTATGGCTTTGTCGACTGCCTTTGTCGTAAAATCGTCTTTGTTTTTTTGTTGTAATCCGAAAATATTCGGACTTATTTTTGTGAGTAATTCGCTAGTTTTAGAATCTGAACTATCAAAGTCAAATACTAAATCTTTTGATTTTTCAGTAGTCAACAAATAGGTTTCATTTCTGAATGCTCCAGTGTCTAAAAGATTGTATTTGTCGCCTTGTTTTTTTCTTCCACCCGATAATATTTCAGTTGCTTTAGAATAATATCCTAAAATTTTACCTTCTAAATCTTCGCCTTTATCCCACTGACTAATTTGTAATTTCAAAATTTCTTTATCTGAGTCTAGTCCATTAGCCAAATCGTCCATGAATTTTTGAACGGGATATTTATCAACGCTTTCGGAAAATTCAAAAAAATTCATTTGCTTAATTTTAAATAAAAAATCCCCTCCCAATTAGAGAGAGGATTTTTCAATATTGAATTGTCGCTTATTAGTCAGTCAAGGTAACTGCCAAAACATTAGATTGATAGAATTGTACATTGTCAATATCAACTACTGGAGTTGAATTTGCCATGTCATACAATTTAATCAATACCGGAATTGCAGTAAGACCTGTTGGAGTATATGTTCCTTCTCCGTTATCTGTCCAAGTGACTTCTTGATTAATTCCTGCAGTATTGTATACTTGTATTTGATCATTCAATCCTACAATAGGACTAGAACCGTCACAACCAGCAACAATGTTAAGTTTGAAACTTGCGATATCAAGAGTAGTTGACGCAACTTTCGAAAGAGTTACATCTTGAACACCATTAATATCGTAGAACGCTTCGTCAAGAATGAATGAACGTCTTTCATTATACCCTTTTGTTCCGTTTTGAGTTAATTGAGCTGTCAATGTTATCATAGCGATTTTAGAACCACCATCGTTAACACTTTCGTTATCAACGTCTAAAAGATTAACTTCAAATCCGTTCAATTGACCGCCTTTGTTGTCAAACATTAATTTTCCTTCGCTATCTAATAGCAATAATTGCCATTTTTTACGAGTAAGTTTGTGTAATGCTTTTACTAAACATGGAGAAGCTTCGAATTCCATTGCAAATTCCAACAACCCTTGAGAAATAAATAATTTCTTTTTGTTTGGTAAAGTTTGATAATTGTTTTTTGCTCCAGCCTCAGTAATTTGAAGAATGTCGTTTAAAGCAATTAATTTTCCCGATTTAATTAAAGTAGCTCTGGTTGTTTCGTTAAAAGTTCCAGAAACTAAATCAATAGAAACAGAAGGAGCTAACAAAAAGGCTTTTGTATAGTCCTTTGGTGTAGTTTTACACCCATCGAACCAAGTCCCAACCGAGCCTTGTCCGCAATTTAATACATCTGTTTGTATCATGATGATTATTTTTAGTAATTAAAATTTAATTTTTTGGTAGGCAATCAGATAAAAAGTGAATTATACAGTCAAAAGAAACTGCATCCCACACATCTATTACCTTCCCGTCTTTTTTATTCTCCGAGTAATTCGCTCTAAAAATCTGTTTGATATTGGCAATTTTGTCAACGTAAACGTATTTTTTAAAGTGTGAATTTCTCATTAGCTTTTCAAACTTCTCTATGATTTGGTCTAACACAAATCGAGTAGTTTGAACCCGTGTTTGTACCAACTTATCGCTATCGCTATTAATGGCAAATACCAGCCTTGCAGTTGGATAAGTATAAAAAGCTTGAGCATTATTGTTATGCGTTTCCTCAAGAGGATAAACAAGCCAAACCAATGGATATTTATCTTTAGTTTGAGTAAGAAACACATTTAACTCCTGCTGAGTTCCAAACCCAAATCTTAAAGGCGTTGGTACTTGACCAAAAAAAGGATTTCGACATTGAATACCCATTCCAAAATCATCAGTTAGATAAGGACCAACCGGATAGGTATAGTCAGAACCAATGAAATCAAAAACGTTTTTAAGTGCTTTTTCAATAGGCTGCATTAGTACTTAGTTTTAATAGTTAAGTTGCAGTTTCTTTTCCATGTTGGATAATCAGCTTTGTTGTCGTGAAGAAAACGATACAATGATGTTTCGTTTTGTCGACAAACTACAGACGCTATAAACTCATTCCAACGATCTATTCTTTTTGAGAAATTAGATACAGTTGTAGAATTCTCACCGGTTAATACTTGCTGACCGCTTCCTGTTGAAAAAGAGCGATTGATAAATAAATAATGATAATAGATATAATCAGCAATAAAACTGCTTTTGCTTTCTGTCATTTCAGTACCCACTAAATATTGGTCGGTTTTAACGAAACCTTTCCAAACTCTAGTAGTACAAGTTGAAGAACCGCAACCACAACCACAACCACCTAATAAATAAGATAATGTCCACGCTTCGCAATCTGTTTCGTCTGGAGCAGTGTAGGAATATCCGTTTACTAATCTTTTTATAGGTTCTGTAGCATCGTCTTTTAAAGTGAATTCGGTTGCGTTTTCAAGAAGTTCAAAACTATCAATCAGTTCTTTATACAAACATTCACCTAGAATTTCCAACAAACATTGTTTTTCGTAAAGCGCAATGAATCGAGCCAATTCAGTTTTCAAACTACCATTTTCAGCAACATTGGCAATTTTAACTGGTTCAAATTCAAAAAATATAGGCTTTACGAAATACATTGTTTATCTATTTTAGGTTTATGAATTTTCTTCTTTATCCAAATCGGCGTCTGTTGGACCGTTCACTTCTTTTATCAATTTAACAACACCATTTTTATTGTATAAATCAAAAGCTACTCTTGAAATAGCTGTTAATTTTGTACCTTTTTTGATGTTTTTAAAATCGGCAATAAATTCTACATCGATTTTATCTAATAGATTAATCAATACTTCTTTTGAAGCGTCTTTTGATGCCGAATCAGCATAATCAGAATAAACATCTGATAAATTAAATGTTTTTGATGGAGCTGCTGCTGCATTTTCTACTACGTCTGTTGCTGGTGTGTTTTTTTCTCTCGCCATGACTTTTATTTTTTAGTTAAACTTCTTTTTTTAATAATTTCCCGCTATCAAAAGACAGCGGGAATATTTATTTTTAAACTTTATTAATCTGTTAACAAAGCAATAGAGTTTGTAAACGTATCTTTGATGATACCTGTTCTAATTGCTGTAGGAACATTAACCGCAACATATTTCTCAAGTAAGTGAGATTTTTTGTTAGTTTTAAGATCATTACCTTCGTAAGCCTCTACATATTCAATGCTTCCGTCTAAACCTACTTTTACAGCCATTAAATCACCAACTACATAATCGTCATCTGCAAAAGATGGGTCTGGCTCTAATACTATTTTGTGGGTACCAAAGTTGATAGAACCATCAACGATATTGATAGAACCATAATTTTGCAATAAGTAAGCGTCATTAGTTGTTCCTCTCAAAGTTTTCATTGCGCTATATTTGAAAATAGAAACTCGAATAACATTTGGAACGTAACCTAATTTCAATAATGATGCGATAGCTTCTATCAACACATCATACTCATTAGGACTAGCATAATGCGCTTGAGCACTTACCGGAGAGAATGGAGTTCCAACTGCATTGATTTTAGCGATTACAACTTCCGGAATAGTTTTGTTAATCATTGCTACTAATGTGTTGTAAAATGATGTAACAAACGTTGGGAAGAATTTACGCATTTGACTTGTTGTTTTAAACAACGATGGAACCGGTTTAGCTGTTTCGCTTGAAGCGGACCATGTGGCTTTAGAAACTGGTTTCTCAACACCTTCAGCAGTAACAGACATATTGATTGTTCTTGTTTCTGAAATAGTAACCAATTGCTCACCGTTTAATGGCAAGACATCACAATAATCTAAAATATTAGATGTTGGAATTGGTTTTTTGAAAATACCAGGAATCAATTGAGCAAAATATTGAGTAATACTAGCTAATGCACCTGTAACATTTCCACTTCCAGCTGCGTTAGGGAAATTCTCAACACCCATAGCATCATCACCGGTAAAAGATTTGATTTGGATTTTCTCACCTTGCATACCTTTGTTAGTTCCTTCGTGAATAGCTTTTAATTCAGCTTTCAATTCGGCAGCTTTTGCGCTTTGAAATCCTGAAGCTGGTTTTTTTGCTAATTCTTCACCTTGTTTTTTAACGATTTCCTCAAGGTCTTTGTTTGCTTTTTCAGCAGCCTCGATTTTACCTGTAAATAATTCTGTTACCGTCTCAATCGCTTTCTCAACGAATGATTTTGACGTTTTGTTTTCAATTCCTTCTGCCATAGCATCAAGGAATTCACCATGCAATTTTGCTTGTTCTGCGGTCTCCATTGCTTTAAAAGACTCCTCAGAAATGTTTTTTTCTTGTAAAAAAGCTTTGAACTTCTTCATGTTTTCTTAATTTTTAGATTAAACTTGTGTAATAACTCTTTTGAGTGTCTGGAGACGGCTCGTTGTTTTTATTGTCGTCAAGTGAAGTATCTTCGGCTTGAGTATCTTCTTGTTTTGGTGTGTATTCTTCAATTTCATAAACCGGAGTAGCGAAGTTAGAGCCTCGAACTACCGCAGAACCCTCAATTACTTTTGCTTCGGTAACAGCATAAAACCAGCCTCTAGCGATTGCATCTTCTTTGTTGGCTACTTGGTCAATCCATTTATCCCAATTCTCTTTATATTGAGTTGCGCTTGGGTCTTCGGAGTTTAAGCACCAGTATTCTTTTACATACTGCATTCTAACAGAATGATTGTAAACCTTTCCATTTTTATAGCGTTTGTACATGTATTCTAAACCAATATCCTCAAGTGATTCTTGCGATATTTCACACTCAAAAATCAATGCTTCAGTTTCGCCCTCATAATTGAATCCTAAATCTTTCCATGCTATTTTTTGAGTGTAGGCTTTCACTACGTCTGACATAATGCCTTTGTAGGATAGATTATGTTCGTAACACAAAAAGAATTGTTTGCTTTCTGAAAGTGATTTTTTCCAAATACCAGGAAAATGTACATCACAATGTGAATCAAAAAGATTAGTTGTGTTGATGACACATTTAACCCTTAATACTCCATTGTCAGTATTTGGATTTTCTTCTAAATCCTCCGCTTTTAATCTCTCACCTCTTTCGTTGATAGCATAAGAAACAAACATAATTGAGTCAGCCTCTTTAGGAGTTGAGCGTCTTTGAGCTTTTAATACATCTTGATTATTGATAAGCCACTTGAATTGCTCCTCTTTGGTTGCGAATTGTTTTATTTTAAGCTTCCCCATTTTTAGTAACTTCTTTATGGTTTTTCATTCTTTTTTTTACATCTGCTGCCAACTCTTTATTACCAGTTTGTTTGGCTATTTCTTTTATCTTTTCAAGGTCTGGAACACCTTGACTTTCTTTACATAATAATGCCATTGTCTTTGAGTATTTTAGTTAATTCCTGTTGCGTTATTTGTCCATCTGTAAACATTTGGAAATACAAATTGTAAACTGCTTGTTGCGTTGTTGTTTTGGTCTGCTCGTTGTCGCTAAATACAGGTAAATGTGAAAAGTCAATCGTTATTTTATTCTCCCAATTAAAGTAGTTGGATATTTTATCACAGAAAGAATTTGCTAATGGCTCGATTGTATTTTGAATAGCTTCTATTAGCGCCATTTGTCTATTGGCAAATTTTGCGGTTTCCTTATCTAAATTTTGAAATTCTTTAGGAACGTTGTATTTATTATAAATCGGACGAGCATACTCGACTAACTTCTCGTTAAATTTGATATTTTCAAGCCCACTTGAAAGAGGCATTGATTTTAATGGAAGCATCGAAAACATAACCCCCATTGAATTAGTTCCTATCCCTGTTTCACGTAATTGATTTTCAAGTAAATCCTTATGTGTAGTACTTATTGGCTCTCCATCACTATTATATTGACCTGTAAAAACCGTTGAATCTAATCCTAAATCATCGTTTTTAGCATTATCTAATGACACTAAAATAGAACCAGAGCGTTTGATTAAGTTTTCGTCTCCTTGAAGTGCTAAAGAGTAATTTTGAATGTGTTTTTCTAAAGATAAAAGTCTTGAAACTCCGATATAAGGCTTTGTTGAGTTTTGACGCACATCTATAAACGGAATGACATCAGTATATTTAATTCCGCTAAATTGATAAGGCTCGTAATTGAAAGAGATTTCTTTTTTGTTTGTGAAAAAATTCCAAAAAGTACTTTCTGAATTCCATTGAATTAAATCAGGATCACAATTATATAAACTTGTTTTTGTAGAACCATCTAATCGTTTTTCAAACCCTACCGATGTACTTTTTGGGACAATATAATTCCATCCATGTGAATAATGGTAGTACAACCATTCTTTTATAAATTGTTGGAAATTTTGATTTTCGTTTGGATTTTTTAAAAGGGCAATTAACGCATCAGTCTCGGTAACATTGTTGCCCTTTTGATCAAGTGATTTTAAAATGCCACTTGATAATATTTCAGCATAAAACGTGATAACACCATCGATAGGTTCGACAGTTTGCGCTAAACGAGTATAAAAGTTTTGATTTATCGATTCCCAAGCCGTAGAGAAAATGGCTTTGAAAATCATTGAGTTATTGTCTCCTAATGGAGCCAACCCATTGACCTGATTTGATGAATGAGGAATATTACGATTTAATAAGCTTTCAAAAAATCCTATCTCATAATGGTCGTAATCGGTATTGGTTAATTATTTGATACAAATGTAATTATTATTTTTATTTATTCTTAATTAACACAAAATATTTTTGTATAAAAAAACCCATCATGATTAAATGATGGGTTTTAAAGTTTTTCGATTTATAAAAGAGTTAATATTTCTTGTGAATCATTTATTAAATTCAATTCGTGTTCCGCTGAATCTATAACCATTTGATAAAATTCTTTTTGGGTAAATTTTGTTTCTTGACTTTCTCTAATTAGATAGTTTGCTATTGCTCTTTCAGGTTGGTCAGTATCATTATTAATTTCATTTGATAAAGAATATTTAGAAAAATTATAATCTTTATTAATTGGCTCAATAAAAAACTCATCGTTATAAAGTTCAACTATTTTTCTAATACATTTTTTATAGCCCCCATCTTCAGCTGATAAAGTTATAGTATTTTCATCCATATCTAAAATAATACATTTCCCAAATCTTTTATGATAAACTATATTCATAATATTTATTTTTAAATGTTAAAAAAAATGGGGAGTTGTTTATACTCCCCAAGTGTTCAAAAGTTGTGTTTCAACAGGCAATGTTTCAACCACAAATCAAATATACAATCGTATTTTGATATAAAAAAACGTGTTTTTATCAATTCAATCTATTTAGATTTCATTAAATTTAATTCTATTAAAAGTTTTTATAATTTATAATAATTCTATATAAAAAACCGCATCGGTTAAAATGCGGTTAGTTTTGTTTATTCAATCTTCCATCCTTGTATTTGTGAAAACCATCGCCCATTGCTTTCAGAACCTCTCAAATTTATCTGAACTTTTACTTCTTGACCTACTTGCAAGTTATCTAGCAAAGATGTTTTATCCTTTACAAAGTCAATCGGAAGCTTTTGAGGATATTGTTCGGCAGTTTCAACTACCAATAATCTTTTTGTAAATCCGTTTTGTCCTACGCTTTCTGTTTGTCCAACTAAGACAACTTTTCCTGTAATTTCCATGTTTATTTATTGTGTTTAAAATTAAAATAACGCCTTACAACATAACCCCTAAGGAAAGAAGCTATAAAGAAAACTATTGTAATGATTATGTTCTGACTAAACGTAACAGGAATATTCATCATTGGGTAAAGGAATATTTGAATTAAGAAACTCGTTATAATTCCAATTACAATATTCGTTACACTCTCTACTGCTGACTGCTTTTTGGTTTGCGACATAACTAACTATCCAATTCAAAGTTACACACGCACACTACAAGCCAAATAACACTAACGGCAATAGAGTTATAGTTTAATAATATCGGTTGTAATCCTTGAATAAGGCATACTCCCAATATAAAAATACAAAGGTATTTTATGATAAGTACAAAGGTTCTCGGTTTCATGGTTTCCTTTTGTTTAAGTTACTAATGTTTGATTTTTTGAAAGTTATATTTTCAGCCGAATAAAGAGCGTCTTTACTTTTTCGCTTATAGTCAATTGAAATATTGTTTTGGTTGTCTATAGTTAGCCAATTATGGCATGAGTGACATTTGATTTGATGATTTCCACCAGTTAAACTAAACTCAATAATTGAAACAGCTTTCATATTGTCGAAAACTACTTTGTTGTCTTTTAGTTTCGCAACTACAAAACTACACGATGGGCATTGGAGGTTTTTACACATAGGTTACGCCTTTTTTTGATTAGTGAACTTACTAAAATAATGGTCTCTTATACCTTCAATAAGTGATATTACAGTTAGTTCAAGTTCTGTTTTAGGTTGTTCTATTTTAGTCATCGTGCCCGATTCTGTATTTACCAAATAACTAATAGGTTTCAGCTCTTCTGACTTTAATAAAAAATCAAAATATATTTTAGTGTCTCTATTAAATCCGTCTATTGCTTTTTCTAATTCTTCACATATTGGAAGATTAAATCTAGGGTTTGGAGTGTATTTTATTCTTTTCGCTTCCATATTTTAAATATATATGTTGATTAGGTTATTTCTTTCTACAATAATGGCTAATGATGTCAAGACATCCTCAATATCTTTAAACTTATTTGTACCTACACGCTTGTAAGTAGTTACATGGTTAATGGCGTTTTCATACTGTAAACTCGGAGATTCCGATAAGAACATGAAATATTTACTAATGATATTTCCTTTGGCGTAAATCCTACTTTCTTTTGGTCCATCGGTGGTTCCACCCTTGGCAGCATAAGTTTGAGTTAATGGATATTTTGATTTGATGTGCTTCCCGTAACTATTCCCTATTCCGTCTTTTTCAATGTAAAAAGAATACGGCTTATGTTGTTTTGCTTTCTCAATGTTCAAACTATAAGTTCCTTGCTCCACAACTATGCCATCAACTATTTTATCTTCCGGCGGTACTTGAGTATAAATGATGTCATGAACCCAAACTTTATTAGAATGTATGTAAGCAAATACCGTTGCTGTGTAGCAATCCCCATCTTCTGCAGGGTCACAAACTGCAATGCTAATGCCTTTTTTATCGATTTCTTTTACTTTTTTAATGTCGTATAAGTATCCTTCTTTGCTTTCGCAGTCTTGGCCATACTCAGCCAAATAACGTAAATCACCCAATCCCATTTTCTTATCGGCTAGAAACTTTTTGTTTATGTGATTTGGATGCAGCAGTCCTTCGGTATACTTGCTTTTTAATTCAGGCGGGTAAATCTTACCATTATCCCAAGCTGGTAATATAATCCGTTTTATATCTTGCTTTACGCTTAAAACATAAGATGATGTATCTTGATTTGAAAGGCGCTGCATAATTAGAATGTAAGGAACGTAAGCATTTTTCTTTTCACGTGTGGAGTATGATTTATAACCTTTGATACATCTTTCGGTTTCAGCATCCGACATTGAATCCTCAAAAGACATCGGGTCATCATCAATTCTTATGTGTCCATGATCTCCAATGATGGCGCTTTTGGTTGTATATTGTCGTCTTGCTCCGCCGTGAGTGTTCTTAATTCTAAGAACTGCCTTACTATCATATCGAACTTTAATTTCTGGAAAGAATCGATTGTATTTTTCGCCTGTTACAATATCTCTGAATTTTTGAGAGAACTCTGTTGCGTTGGTCGAGGAAATGGTATTGCAAAGAATTACACAATCAGGCTTTCTAGTCCATATCCAAGCAGGAAACATAATACTTGCAATTGTGGATTTTGTTGTTCCAGGGCAAATGTTACCTAAAAGGTCGTTATTTTCTTTATCGCCATGTATTACTCCTTCGGCTATTTTCTGCAATTCGTCACAAAGAAATTCAACATGCCAATTTAAAACTAGTGTATCAGGAATAATCACATCCCAAAACTCACAGAAGAACTCAAAAAAACTATGTCGTAAGTCAATAGCTCTCCGTTTAGTGAGCAATGCTTCTAGTTCGATTTTTTCTTCTTCTGTGAGGTTATCTAGCATAGATTATTCAGCAATATAATATTGTTGTGGTCTTAGGTACTCTTTTACCTCTCCGTTTTCAATTGAAAAATCATTTACTTTACCTTGTCTCGGTTTTTCTTCGCATCTAACTGCATAATGAATTTGACATCCTGCAACAATTACATGGTTTTCTTCCGTTCCAACTTTAGCAAACCAATTAGAACTCCTAACATTTGTTTTTATTCCCAAAATAGCATCGCTTACTATTTCAACTTCTCCATAAACCCCTCTATATTGTTTTCCATCAGGAGCAAAAAACCAATTATCAGTTGTTATTAAATATTTTCCTTTCATATCTATTTAATTTTAATGTTTTTAATCACATAATCAGTCACGTTGTTACTGCCATCGATTTCAATCATAGAAGTAAATTTCACGTCTTTTACGTCACTTAAAACGCTTACTTGCTTCGCTTCTTTTTTACTTAAATTCATTTTGGTAACATAATGGTCAAAATGTACTTTGCTCGTTGTTACAATTGCTATCATCTTTTTGATTTTTAAAGTTTATGTTCTTTTGGAGCTGGCGTATATCTGCGCTTACCAGAATATTTGTTTCTAAATTTTTGATTCTGCTCTTTGATTAGCTGGATTCTTTTGGCCTTTTCTTTTCTTGCTTGCTTATTGATTTGCTCGAGTTCTTCTAACTTCTTTGCAAAGTCAGATTTAAACAATCCGAGAAACCATTTGATTAATTTTTTCATTATGTTGGTCGTTTTAATATTTGAAGTGGTTTGGTAGAATTTATTTGAATAATTTTCATGTCACGAGCTTTAGCAGCATTTCGGTCATTGTCAAAAAATCCGCAGTGATATGTAATTCCTTTTTCGCTTAATGA
>CAISUR010000340.1 GCA_903888655.1 uncultured Bacteroidota bacterium
ATAAGCCCCTCGACTGCGCTCGGGGTGACAACATGGAGCTAAATAACACTGTAAATTCAGAACTTAATTGGTATTAATTAGTTTTTTATACGAATACTTCAAAATTAATTCTATTTTTATAAAACAAAAAAAACCTGCTTTCATCAAGCAGGTTTTTTCTATTTTCTATTCTCTCAAAAAGAACTATCTCGTAAACAACAACTCTCTATATTTAACCAACGTCCATGTTTCGTTATCCACTAAAAGTTCTAGTTTATCACAATGTTCTCGTATTACTTCAAAATATGGTTTCACTTTATCGCAATAGGATTCCGCCATTTTTTGAGCATCTGTTAAAGCATTGGCTTTTTTGCGCGCTTCGGTCATGGCCTCAACTTGTGTATTGATACCTTCGATATGTTCTGAAATTTCTTTGATTAAAACAATTTGTTCTTTACCAATTTTCTCAAAGTCCTTTCCGAAGATTTCTTTCAACCCACGTACGTTTTCAATCAACGTATTTTGGTAACGAATAGCGGTTGGAATGACATGATTACGAGCAATATCGCCTAGAACTCTCCCTTCAATTTGGATTTTTTTAGTATATTCTTCTAATTCAATTTCATAACGTGCTTCTACCTCAACATGATTCATTACGTTTAAATCTTTGAATAAGTCTAATGCTTTTTGAGAAACTTTAGCTTTCAAAGCCGCTGGAGTAGTTTTGTGATTGCTTAAGCCACGTTTTTTAGCTTCTTTCTCCCAAGCATCGCTATAGCCATCGCCTTCAAAAAGAATATTTTTAGTTTCTTTGATGTATTCGCGCAACACATTAAAAATCGCTTCATCTTTCTTTAAATCTTTTTTCTCAATCAACGTATCGACTTCTTTTTTAAAGTCTTTCAATTGTTTCGCTACAATCGAATTCAACGTAGTCATTGCATTAGCACAGTTAGCCGAAGAACCAACTGCTCTGAACTCAAATTTATTTCCGGTGAACGCAAATGGTGAGGTTCTATTTCTATCGGTATTGTCCAACATAACATCTGGAATTTTACCAACTACGTTCAATTTTAAATCAGTTTTTTCTTCTGGAGATAATTTTCCGTTAGAAACGCCTTCTAATTCAGCTAAAACTTTAGTCAATTGCTCTCCGATGAAAACCGAAATTATCGCTGGTGGTGCTTCGTTAGCTCCTAAACGGTGATCATTACTTGCTGTTGCAATAGCGGCACGCAATAATTCTTCGTATTCATTCACGGCTTTAATCGTATTGATAAAGAACGACAAGAATTGTAAATTACTCATTGGTGTTTTTCCAGGTGAAAGTAAATTCACACCTGTATCCGTAGCCATCGACCAGTTGTTATGTTTACCCGAACCATTAACGCCTTTAAAAGGTTTTTCATGAAACAATACTTTAAAATCATGACGCTCGCCAACTTTTGACATTACGTCCATTAATAAGGAGTTGTGATCAACCGCTAAATTAGTTTCTTCAAATATTGGAGCTAATTCAAATTGATTGGGTGCAACTTCATTATGGCGTGTTTTTACAGGAATACCCAATAGCATACATTCTTCTTCCAATTCTCTCATATAATTCAAAGCACGAGAAGGAATAGAACCAAAATAATGGTCATCCAATTGTTGTCCTTTGGCAGAAGTATGACCCAATAAAGTTCTACCTGTCATCACAATATCCGGACGAGAATTAGCCAAAGCTGAATCTACCAAGAAATATTCTTGCTCCCATCCTAAAGTTGCGGTTACTTTCTTAACGTTTTTATCAAAATATTTACATACATCGGTAGCGGCTTCGTCCACAGCGTTCAAGGCACGTAACAATGGTGTTTTGTAATCTAAAGCTTCACCAGTATATGAAATGAAAACCGTTGGAATACATAAAGTGGTTCCGAAGATAAATGCTGGTGAAGTTGGATCCCAAGCCGTATATCCACGAGCTTCAAACGTGTTTCTAATGCCTCCATTTGGAAACGAAGAAGCGTCTGGCTCTTGCTGAACCAATTGTCCTCCTCCAAATTTTTCAACAGGATCAGAACCATCATACGACGTTTCAAAAAAAGCATCATGTTTTTCAGCTGTTGTTCCAGTTAATGGTTGAAACCAGTGTGTATAATGGGTTACGCCTTTAGACAAAGCCCATTCTTTCATACCCATTGCGATATAATCCGCTAATTTTCTGTCAATCTTAGTTCCGTGCTGCACGGCATCTTTCACACCTTTGTAAGCATCAGCAGTCAAATACTGCTTCATGGCTTTATCATTGAACACATTAGAACCAAAAAGATCTGATTTTCTACCAGCTTCTTCAAATTTTACAGGTTTTCTACCTGATGCATCTTTTAATGCTTGGAAACGTAAAGTTGACATAAAAATTAATTTTTAA
>CAISUR010000341.1 GCA_903888655.1 uncultured Bacteroidota bacterium
GAGACAAAATGAATCAACGGAATTATAGCAAATCCTAGTTGCAAACTCAAAATAACCTGACTAAAAATCAACATTTTTCCTGTAGCGCTTTCGCCATAAATCAAAATAACTAAAACCGCAGGAACAATAGCTATCAATCTTGTAATAATTCTTCTTACCCAAGGTTGAATTCTCAAATTCAAATACCCTTCCATTATGATTTGCCCAGCCAAAGTTCCAGTTATGGTAGAGCTTTGTCCGGCTGCAATTAATGCAACGGCAAACAAAATCGGAGCCCATTTATTACCCAACATCGGCGAAAGCAATTTGTAGGCATCCTGAATTTCGGCAACTTCAAACAATCCATTTTTATAGAATGTGGCTGCTGCCAAAATCAAAATCGCAGCGTTCACAAAAAAAGCTAAATTTAAAGCAATGGTGGAGTCTATTAAATTGTATTTTAAAGCCTGCTTAATTCCAGACGTACTTCTATCGAATTTTCTTGTTTGAACCAATGACGAATGCAAATACAAATTATGAGGCATTACTGTCGCACCAATTATCCCGATAGCAATATATAAAGCCGCTTCGTTTGGTAAAGTAGGAATTAGACCTGTTAGTACTTTTCCCATTTCTGGTTGCGCAAAAATCATTTCAAAGACAAATGAAAATCCAATTATTGCGACCAATGAAATAACAAACGCTTCCATTTTACGAATGCCTTTATTGATGAGAAAAAGCAACAAAAAGGTATCAAAAACAGTTATCAAAACACCATAAATTAAAGGTAAGCCTGTTAGTAAATTAATACCGATTGCCATTCCGAGCACTTCGGCCAAATCACAGGCAGCAATGGCAATTTCGGCAAGAAAATAAAGAATATAATTGATAAAAGGTGAATACGTTTCGCGTGAAGCTTGAGCCAAATCACGTTGTGTTACAATTCCTAATCGGGCACTCAAACTTTGTAAAAGTAAAGCCATCAAGTTACTCATTAATAACACCCAAATCAAAGTATAACCAAACTGACTTCCACCTGCTAAATCGGTTGCCCAATTACCAGGATCCATATAACCAACACTTATTAAATAAGCGGGACCAAGAAATGCCAAGATTTTTTTAAATCCTGTTTTCTTACCTTCAGTGGCTATCGATTGGTTTACTTCTTCAAGAGATTTACTCATAAACTTTTTTATTCCTGTCAAAAATACAAATATTAACTTCTTTATCATATCATAACAAATCTTTATGATTAGAATCATTCTAAAAACTAGATTTCTATTTATCTTTGCAAAAAGATTTTCACAATCTAAAATTTTATATCTAATATCTAAAATTAAAGAATATGTATCCAGAAGAAATGGTAAAACCAATGCGAGCAGAACTTTCTGACGCTGGTTTTAAAGATTTATATAATGCAGAAGATGTAAAAAATGCAATTAAAGCCGAAGGAACAACGCTAGTAGTTGTCAATTCAGTTTGTGGTTGTGCCGCCCGCAATGCTAGACCAGGAGCTAAAATGAGTTTGGACGGAGCCAAAAAGCCTGATCATTTAATTACAGTTTTTGCTGGAGTTGACCGTGAAGCAGTTGATGCGGCAAGAGCAGAAATGTTTCCTTTTCCTCCATCGTCACCAAGTATGGCATTGTTTAAAAATGGTGAGTTAGTGCATATGTTAGAACGTCATCACATTGAAGGTCGTCCTGCAGAAATGATTGCAGAAAATTTAAAAGATGCTTACGCAGAATTCTGTTAGATCTTAACCGCAAATTATCTAGCCACAGATTCACAGATTTTGTAATTAATCTTTGAATCTGTGGCTAATTTTTTAATTGTAATTTTGGAATAAAGTTCTAACTTTGCACCCGAATTCTTCCATTTAGACTCGAGGCGGAGCCGAACAGAGCGAAGCTAATTCAACACATAATTCTCCCTTAAACGTTTATAGCATGCAACTGTATAACACCTTAAGCGCAGAAGAAAGAAAAGAGCTAATTGATTTAGCTGGCAAACAACGCTTAACGTTGTCTTTCTATGCGTATGCCAAAATTGAAGACCCAAAAAAATTTCGCGACAATTTATTCATGCAATGGAACAAACTCGATGCTCTAGGTCGAACTTATGTTGCCAAAGAAGGAATTAATGCTCAAATGAGTGTTCCTGCCGAGAATTTTGAAGCCTTTCGTGAAACATTAGAAGCTTATGAATTCATGCGCGGCATTCGTTTGAATGTAGCTGTGGAGCACGACGACCACTCGTTTTTGAAGCTAACTATAAAAGTAAGAGACAAAATTGTAGCGGATGGTTTGAATGACGAAACCTTTGATGTAACCAATATTGGTGTGCATTTGAAAGCGAAGGAATTCAACGAAATATTAGAAGATCCAAATACGATTGTCGTTGATTTTAGAAATCATTACGAAAGCGAAATTGGTCATTTTAAAGGTGCCATAACGCCAGATGTTGAAACTTTTCGTAAATCTTTGCCAATAATCAACGAACAATTAAAAGATTTTAAAGAAGATAAAAATCTTGTGATGTATTGCACTGGTGGCATTCGATGTGAAAAAGCTTCGGCTTATTTCAAACATCAAGGTTTTAAAAAGGTTTTCCAATTGGAAGGTGGCATTATCAATTATGCCAAACAAATTAAAGAAGAAAATTTAGAAAGTAAATTCATAGGAAAGAACTTTGTTTTTGACCATAGATTAGGCGAACGAATTACCGATGATATTCTATCGCAATGTCATCAATGCGGAAAACCCTGTGACAATCACACCAATTGTTTGAATGATGGATGTCACTTATTGTTCATTCAATGTGATGAGTGTAAAGAAGCTATGCAAAACTGCTGTTCAACCGAATGTTTAGAAATAACGCAATTGCCATTGGCAGAACAAGTAAAGTTGCGAAGCGGCAAGCAAGTTGGTAATAAAGTATTTCGAAAAGGAAAATCAGAAAAGTTAAAATTCAAACATTCCGGTGAATTATCTGACCACTCTTTAGCAACAGCCAATATATTAAATAACATTCGTCAGAAAATAAAAATAAAAAAAGTACTTCTTGGCAAAGTAGAACATTATTATGTTAAAGCACAAGTCGGACTTTTTATGATTGAAAACCAAGAATTGAATATAGGTGATACCATTCTAATTTCTGGTCCAACAACAGGTAATCAAGAATTAGTTTTACAAAAAATGTTAGTAAATGGTATTGAAAATTCGTCAGCTACAATTGGAGACAAAGTTACTTTTGAAGTTCCTTTTAGAGTAAGATTATCTGATAAATTATTTAAAATTAGTAACAACCCAATTTGAGAATAGTAACTAAAAATTTGGATTGAAGTATACTACTCAATGCGTTGTTATTTCAATCTCTTTTTGATAATGACTTTGCAACATAACATCTAATATGTATCTTTGCCGCATTAATTTGAAAACACAAAAATGAATAAACTTTTAATAGTAGGAACGGTTGCTTTTGATGCCATTGAAACGCCTTTCGGAAAAACAGATAAAATTCTAGGTGGTGCAGGTACATTTATCGGTCTTTCAGCTTCCCATTTTAATTTACAATCCGCTATCGTTTCTGTAGTTGGAGATGATTTTCCGCAAGAATATTTAGACTTATTAACAGCACGAAATATTGATATTACTGGTCTTGAAATTGTTAAAGGCGGGAAAACTTTCTTCTGGAGTGGGAAGTACCACAACGATATGAATTCAAGAGATACGTTGGCTACCGAGTTAAATGTATTGGCCGATTTCAATCCAGTAGTTCCAGAGAATTTTAAAAATGCCGATGTTGTGATGTTAGGAAATTTGCATCCTTTAGTACAAACGGGTGTTTTAAATCAAATGACCTCCAAACCAAAATTAGTGGTTTTAGACACGATGAACTTTTGGATGGATTGTGCGTTACCAGAACTACTCGACGTAATCAAAAGGGTTGATGTAATTACGATTAATGACGAAGAAGCGCGCCAACTTTCGGGAGAATATTCATTAGTGAAAGCAGCTGCAAAAATCCACACGATGGGACCTAAATACGTAGTGATTAAAAAAGGAGAGCACGGAGCTTTAATTTTCCATAACGAACATATTTTCTTTGCACCAGCATTGCCTTTAGCAGATGTTTTTGATCCAACGGGAGCTGGCGATACTTTTGCAGGAGGATTTGCAGGATTTATTACGCAACAAGGAGACATATCATTTGAAACCATGAAAACAGCCATCATTCAAGGCTCTAACTTGGCTTCATTCTGTGTAGAGAAATTTGGAACCGAAAGAATGTTAGAGTTGACAGAAGCCGAAGTAAAAAATCGCTTGAAAGTATTCAAATCTTTAACACAATTTGATATAGAATTATAATAACTTTATGCCTCGAAATTTTCGGGGCATTTTTATTATAAAAATTATTATGTCCACTGATTCACAGATTATCGTTTAAAAATAATAATTTATATCA
>CAISUR010000342.1 GCA_903888655.1 uncultured Bacteroidota bacterium
CAAAATCAATTAAATAGAAAAAATTAGAATACGTTTCTTAAATAAGTTAGGTATTTCTTTATCCTAAAAATATAATTTACTTAAAAAATAGTAAATTTGCATAACAAACAAACTTAATTCAACAAATTATAAAATTATGAATAAAAAAATAGTTATCGTTTCAGCTGTTAGAACTCCAATTGGAAGTTTTATGGGAGCTTTATCAACTGTTTCTGCTCCTCATCTTGGTGCTGCTGCAATTAAAGGAGCTCTAAACAAAATTAATCTAGATCCTAATTTAGTTGATGAAGTCTTTATGGGTAATGTAGTTCAGGCTGGAGTAGGACAAGCTCCTGCAAGACAAGCTGCATTATATGCTGGATTATCAAACGAAGTAGCTTGTACTACTGTGAATAAAGTATGTGCTTCGGGAATGAAAGCCATCATGTTTGGAGCTCAAGCAATTATGGCTGGCGATGCACAAATTGTTGTAGCAGGTGGTATGGAAAACATGAGCATGATTCCACATTATGTTCACATGAGAAATGGCGTAAAATTTGGACCAACAACTATGCAAGACGGAATGCAAAAAGACGGACTTGTTGATGCCTACGATAACAATGCTATGGGAGTTTCGGCCGACTTATGCGCAACCGAATATAAAATTACACGTGAAGAGCAAGATGCTTTCGCGATTCAATCATATGAGCGTTCAGCTAAAGCATGGGAAACTGGGAAATTTGATTCAGAAATTGTTCCTGTTGCTGTTCCTCAAAGGAAAGGTGAACCAATAATGGTAACTAAAGATGAAGAGTATACTAACGTGAAGTTGGACAAAATTCCTACACTTAATGCGGTCTTTACAAAAGACGGCACGGTTACTGCTGCTAATGCTTCCACTATCAACGATGGTGCTGCTGCTGTAATTTTGATGAGTGAAGAAAAAGCAATTGCTATGGGATTAAAACCATTAGCCTATATTAAATCTTATGCTGATGCAGCACAAGAGCCAAAATGGTTTACAACAGCTCCGGCAAAAGCACTTCCGAAAGCATTACAAAAAGCTGGAGTATCATTATCTGATGTTGATTTTTTTGAATTCAACGAGGCTTTTTCGGTTGTTGGTTTAGCAAATGCAAAAATATTAGGATTAGAAAATGATAAAGTAAATGTAAATGGTGGTGCTGTCTCTTTAGGTCATCCTCTAGGCTGCTCTGGAGCGAGAATTGTAGTTACTTTAATCAATGTTTTAGAACAAAATAATGGTAAAATTGGAGCAGCAGCTATTTGTAATGGTGGTGGTGGTGCTTCTGCAATTGTTATTGAAAAAGCATAGTTTAAAATCAATTTGAAAAACCCAATTAATGTTTGCCATTTGTAACTTATCATCTATTCCGTTGCGATTAGAACCCAATGACAGAAGCGAAATTGTTTCTCAAGTGCTCTTTGGCGAACATTTTGAAATATTAGAGAAAGAAAATCAATGGTTTAAAATTAAACTTCATTTTGATAGCTATGAGGGTTGGATGGATTCAAAACAATGTCAAATAATCTCAAAAGAGCAGTACGAAACGCTTTGTAATGAAGTTATTATTCTAAATTCAGATTTAGTGGAATATATTTCTACTGCAAATAATGTTTTGATTCCAATAACTTTAGGTGCTTCTTTATCATTCCTAAATCATAGTGATATTAATATTCAAAACTATTCATTTGAAGGATACAAAACCAGTGGTATTAAGCCCAAATCTTCTATTGTTGACATTGCCTATATGTATTTGAATGCGCCTTATCTTTGGGGAGGAAAAACTCCATTTGGAATTGATTGTTCTGGTTTTACGCAGATGGTGTACAAATTGGCTGGATATAAACTTTTTAGAGATGCGTCACAACAAGCAAATCAAGGTGAAGTATTGAGCTTTATTGAAGAAAGCGAATCAGGTGATTTAGCTTTTTTTGATAATGAAGAAGGGCATATAGTGCACGTTGGCATTGTGATGGACGATAATAAAATTATTCACGCTTCCGGAAAAGTTCGCATAGATAGTTTTGAC
>CAISUR010000343.1 GCA_903888655.1 uncultured Bacteroidota bacterium
AACAACACTTGTCTATGGGGAAGCTCCCTCGGGGGATTAGTTTCTTTTTATGGTGCCTTAAAATATCCGGATGTATTTGGTAAAGTAGGGTGCTTCTCACCTTCTTTTTGGTTTAATAGAAAAGAAATATTCCATTTAATGGAAAACACTAAAACCTTCAAAACCAAAGTTTATTTTTTATGTGGAGACAATGAAGGGGATGATGATATGGTTCGAGATTTAAATAGCATGGAATATCAAGTCAATACCAAACGCTGCGAATGTAAAATGCTAAACAAAAAAATCATTGTAAAAGGAGGACAACACAATGAAAAATTATGGCGTGAAGGATTTAAAAAGGCTTATCTTTGGCTTTTTTAAAATTAGTTTCGGAACATATACTTTTTAGATTCTTAAAATTATAACCTTTTTTCAAATGACAAATAACGATATCTTCAAGAAACTGCGTGTTGCATTAATGCTCCGTGATGATCAAATAGAACAAATTTTAATGTTGGTTGATTTCCGCATGTCGAAAGGCGAAATAGGAAACTTCTTTCGTAATGCTGACCATCCGAAATATGTAGAATGTGGCGATCAAGTATTGCGAAATTTCTTGAATGGATTAGTAATTCATTTAAGAGGAACCAAAGAGAATCCAAAAAATCCGATGGATGTCATTGCAGTTCATAAACTAGAAGCAAAGCCAAAAGAGTTTAGAGAAAACAAAATAGAACAAAAAGAAAAGACAACAACTGCTCAAAAGAAAAAATTTGTTGCTAAAAAACCAATAAAAAAAACTGAGATTGTTGAGAAAGTACAGTATAAAAATGGTAAGAATACAAAATCCTAATTTTATAATTCTTTTGTTTAACTTCTAGTTTATTCTAATTTAAAATGTTGCGACTTTAATTACAGTCCGTACTTAATTTACATTACTTACCGTCTTTATCAACAACTATTTTTTTATCTCGATTAGCGAGTTCCCAAGCAATTGCAAATCCAAGTTGAGCTCTTTTTGCAAGGGCATCAAATTCTATTTTTTCAACTTTATCTGTTGGTTTATGATAATCAGCATGTGTTCCATTAAATAAGAATACCACTGGAATACCCAATTTAGCAAAATTATAATGGTCAGAACGGTAATAAAAATGGTTCGGATCATTTCTATCATTGTATTTATAATCAATATCTAAATTGGTGAATTTTTTATTTTCCGATTCACAGATGTTATATAATTCCGTTGAAAGATAATCAGAACCTATTAAATAAATATAATTATTACTCGCACTATGATCATCATCACGACGTCCAATCATGTCGATATTAACATCAGCTACTGTTTTAACTACAGGAAATAATGGATGTTGCGAATAATAATCGGAACCATACAAACCATGCTCTTCGCCTGTCATATGTAAAATCAATATAGAACGTTTTGGACCATGACCTTCGTTTTTTGCCTTTTGAAAAGCTTTTGCAATTTCTAAAATAGCTACTGTTCCCGAACCATCATCATCAGCACCATTATAAATTACTCCCTTTTTAACGCCTACATGATCATAATGCGCCGAGACCACAACAATTTCATCAGGTTTTTCAGAACCTTCTATAAATGCCCAAATATTTTCGGAATCGGGTAAGTTCTCGTCAGAATCTTTATTCATAAAAGCTGCTGGCACATTTTGATAATAATTTTTAGCTCCTTTTGGAAAAGGAATTCCCGCTTTTTTATATTGCTCAATTAAATAAAGTCCGGCTTTTTTTTGCCCTTTACTTCCTGTATCTCTGCCCTCCATTTCGTCTGAAGCTACTGTTGTTAAATAAGTTTTTAAGTCTGTAGCTGTTATTGAATTAATTAAGTCTAATTCATTAAACTGTACTTTATTTTTAACAACTGATTTACTTCCTGAACAAGAAAATAAAAACAATGAGATTAGGCTTAAATAGATTGTTTTTTTCATTTTTAATGGATTGAGATTAAGGTATAAACAAAGAAAATAATTAAAAAAATTACGATGAAAAACATATTTATAAAGAACAAAAATATACTTTTGATAAAAGAAACGGTTCGTGTTTCTCCATAAAAACGATGATGCGCAGGAAAAAAATAATAAAACATCCAAACAAAACCAACAAACTCGATAAGATGTAATATAACGGAAATTACCGCATAGTTATTAAACATTCCAACTATTTTTTTAGATAAAAAAAGCAACAACATAATGCTTAATAAAAACGAAAAGTAATGCAATGTAAAAATTCCATGATCAAAAAAATACCAGCGTTTTTTATTGTGAAATAACCAAAGGAAAAAAGCAAAAAGAGGCATATAAAGCAACAATACTTTCGGAAAGTTGTGCATGGCAGATTCTTTTGCTTTCTCGATGATTTGTTCTTTAGTGTTATTATGAAAAACGGTAAATGCTTTTTTATTCAACCAATATACCAAATCACTAATTTCATTGGGATGAATCGCTCTAATTGAATCCATTTCCTTAACCGAATGATAACCAAAAGCAGTAAAATCTTTATTGGCAGTTTTCGCTTTAGATTCTTTGATAAGTTTTCGAAGGGAATCAGATACTTGTTGCGACAAAATGCCTTTTTCCTTCAATTCTATAATTTTTAATTCTTCTGTACTTAAATTCTTTTTATCAATAACTTCTTTCTTTTCTTTTTTATTTTTAACATCATTAATTTTTACGAAATCATCTTCTCCATTAGGAAAAACAGTGATTAAAAAAAAAGTAATGAAACTAATAAATATGTACAACCTTACCGGAGCTAAATAAGACATTCGCTTTCCAGAAAGATATTCTTTAGTAAGGGATGACGGCTTTAAAACAAGGTTTTTAATGGTTTTCCAAAAAGCGTTTTCATAATGGGTCAAATCTTCAAAAAAATGAATAAACAAATGATGAAATGTTTTTCTCGTTTCAATATTTTCCTGCCCACAATTCGGGCAAAATCGTTCTGCCACAACATGGTTACAATTCAAGCATGTTTTGTCTTTTCTTATTGGATTTTTGTGTGCCATAAATAACTAATAGTAATCGTTTGTAAATCTATTAAAAAAAATTATTACTACTTTTGTTTACTTACATAAGTTATCAAATTAAAAATAAGTTACAAAAACCACCCTTTTTATGCAATCAAAAGCTACTACTCCAGAACAATATTTATCCGAATTACCCGAAGACCGCAGAATTGCTATGGAAAAACTTCGAACTGTTGCTTTAAAAAATCTTCCAAAAGGCTTTGAAGAAGTGATGAGTTACGGAATGTTAGGTTATGTAGTACCACATGAAATTTATCCAAATGGATATCATTGTGATCCCAAGTTACCTTTAGGTTTTTTCAATATTGCATCTCAAAAAAATTCGATTAATATTTACCACATGGTGTTGTATGCCGACAAAAACCTTTACGATTGGTTTGTTGCAGAATATCCAAAACATTGTAAATCTAAATTAGATATGGGCAAAAGTTGTGTTCGATTTAAAAAATTAGATGACATTCCTTACAATTTAATTGCCGAGCTTCTTACCAAAATAACTGTTGAAGATTGGATTAATCGATATGAGAAAATGTTAAAAAAATAATTCAAAAAAATCATTAATAACCTCCTTTTGAATTACAAAAAATTAAAATGAATGAAACTCACATTATTGGATATATTTTAGCGGTTATTGTTGGAATCACATTAGGATTAATTGGCAGTGGTGGTTCCATACTATCGGTTCCAATACTGGTATATATTATGGGCGTAGAGCCTATATTAGCAACTGCATATTCTCTTTTTGTGGTGGGAACTACCGCACTATTTGGTGGCATTCAAAAAGCAAAAGAAAAACTAGTCGATTTTAAAAAAGTGGTGCTATTCGGAATTCCTACTATTATCGCTGTTTTTTTAACACGAAAAATTATTGTACCTAATATTCCCGATGTTATATTTACTTCTACAACATTTACCCTTAAAAAATCGGTTTTAATAATGATTTCCTTTGCTATTGTAATGATTATAGCATCTGTACGAATGATAAAGCCATTGACAGAAAAAATAGTTATCGATTATAAACTCAACTACTTCAGTATTCTACTTCAAGGATTATTTATCGGATTAATAGCAGGATTTGTTGGTGCAGGTGGCGGATTTTTAATTATCCCAGCTTTACTTTTTTTAGCAAAAACACCAATGAAAATGGCTGTTGGAACTTCACTTTTTATTGTATCAGCGCAATCTCTAATTGGATTTGTCGGTGATATTCGTCCAGAACAATTAATTGATTGGAAATTAATTTTAATTTTTACAGCTTGTTCCATTGCTGGTGTTTTTATTGG
>CAISUR010000344.1 GCA_903888655.1 uncultured Bacteroidota bacterium
ATAATATATAATGTCTTATAATTTAGTTCTAAATAGTAAAAATCTAGTTACTTCAACTCAGTTTAATAATGTATATCAATATAATTTTCCTTCAGGTTCTTTTACCATACCAGAAGGAAGTGAAATGTCAATAAATCAAGTAACAATACCGTACTCATGGCGTAATGTGACAGCTGCTTTAGGAAACAATACATTTAGTTATTACATACCAAACAGTTCTAATGTGCAGACCGCTTATACTGTTACACTTGCAGATGGATTTTACACATTATCCGATATAAATAATGCATTACAAGCAACTATGAAAACAAATGGTCATTACTGGTATGATACTCAAGCCGCTTACAGTCAGCAGTTTCAATTTACAGGTGTTATTACAGGTGGAAATACATTAACGATTGATGCTGGATTTAAACAAATCCAATTAAACATAGGATATGTTATTAGTTATATACCAGTAGGACAAACGGCTTATACAACAGCAACGGTGACTGCTCTTGGTTCTACTTCTGGTGTTTATACTCTTTCTAGTGCTACAAATACAACATCTACGGCTATGGTCTCTCAATTAGGTAGTGAAATAACACCATCTATTATTTACCCTATTACTTTGACTTCTAGTCCAGTTTTATACACAAATACAATTACAAGTCAAACTATACCTATAGTTACTAGTATTCCTTCTGTTTTTGGTTCTGGTTGGATTAATGCAAACGGTCAAAACGGACAACCTTCTTGGGCTGGTGGGTATTCTACTTCAGGCAATCAATATGCATCTCTTACATTTCCTACTACTACATCAACCACACAGACAATCGCAAATATTCTCGGATTTTCTTCAGCGGGTCTTGGAACTACTTTTTATCCTCCTCAAACAACTACTACAGCACTTCAAACAATAGCAAATGGTAATAGTTTATCGGCTCAACCACCATTTCCTCCAAAGGGAACTATTGTAAATGGCGTTATTGTTAGATGCAATTTAGTTTATAATAATGTATCCATTTATAATGATGTATTAGATACTTTTCCAATCACATCCACATATGGTTCAAATATTAACTATCTACCTATTAGTGATAATTTTATTAGAATAAAAGGAGGAAAATATAGTAGTTTTACAATAACTTTCAATGATGATAATTTTAACAATTTAGCTATTTTAGACCCTACTGTACTAATAGGTTTAATTATAAGATTTCCACAATAGAATAATACCATCATATAATATATGAGCGAACAAACACCACCGTACCCATATTTTAATGGTATTATTTATAATCAAAGTTTATTCGGAGGTCAATCAGGTCAATATTTACCTCGAACAGGAGTAGCTACATCAGTAGCAACATCAACTACTTTTAATGGAATAGTTTATACAAGTGGTTTAACTGATAGTTCTACAATAAGCGCTAATAATTTATCAGTTTTAGGAACAAATAATTTTAATGGATTGAGTTATGTTAATAATACACTATATTTAAATGACACTCCACTATACATAAGACAAAATGACCCGCATCACGGAATTTGTTATGGACTAGGAACTACAACTCCAAGTTTAAATATTGGTGTAGATGGTCCTTATGTATTTGGCTATTATGGAGGGGCTTTGGGAACTACAAATGGAGGTAATAAATTGGCTTTACAATGGAATACAAGCGGGGTAGTTACATTACCATATCCTCCAGTTATGAGCGGGGCTTCTATTACATCAAGGACAATTCCAGATGGTTCTTTATCCACGAATATTCCACTATTAAGCGCAAGTAATACATTTATAGGGTCATTAACTACATTTGGAAATATAAAAGTAAATAATAGAATAACCGCAATATATTCTATTTCTAATTCAAATAATTTAGTTTACGGCGATACTTTATTACCATTTATATCTGCTTCGTGTTTTGATAATGTCGTTGTTGGACTTCAAAGTTTAACATCAGGAACATTGTCAAATAATAATGTTTGTCTTGGGAATAATTGTATGTCTGTAATAACATCAGGTGGAAGTAATGTTGCTATGGGAAATCAATCATTAGCGTCTGTTACTACTGGGATCGAGAATACGGCTGTTGGAACAACATCCTTACAAACAAATACTACTGGGGGACAGAATACGGCTATTGGAACTCAAGCACTTATAAATAATACAACAGGGAGTAATAATACAGCAATCGGCTATAACGCAGGACCAACATCAGGGACAACATATTCAAACTCAACCTGTATAGGGGCTAATTCGGTAATAACAGCAAGTAATCAACTTGTTCTGGGAGTATCAACGACAAATGTAGTATGCTTGGGAACATTATCATCTTCAGGACTAATTACAGCGTCAAATGGATTAACTTTATCGAGTGGAACATTAACTCTACCAGCAAATTCTATACTAGACTCGGCATTGTCTACAAATATTCCGTTGAAAAGTGGGACGAATTCATTTTCAGGAAGTAATACATTTACAGGTTCAGGAATAAATATAACGAATGGAGTTGGTGGAGGAGTAAATCTACAACAAACAAATACAAACACACAAACTATACAATGGCTAAATAGCACTAGTTCCGCTCTAGCAAATATATATGCTTCAACACTTAGTAGTGTTTTATCTTTCGACATTACATCATTATTAACAAATGGAATAAGATTTACATTAGCAGGTTCAAATTTGATGACTTTATCTACAACGGGTCTTATGACATTATTGACATCTCCAGCATTTTCATATACAACATTACCAACTTTATCATCTACACAACTCGGTTATAGTGTTCCTATAACTGTTAATTCATCGGGTTCTAATGTTGCTAGTCAATATTATTTACTTGCGACTATAACTAGTATGCCGATTGGGGTATTTATAATAAATTATACAGTTTATACTAATAGTGCTGGTTCTGGTATGAAAATTGGACTTACAACAAGTTCAACTACAACATCAAACACATATCTTAATGGAACTGATTTAATTGCAGGAGGAATGAGTTCTTATTATTATGTTTTCAGTAATACATCCGTGAGAACTCTGTATATTATGGGTTATAGTGGAGTTAGTATTACTTTTTCTACTAATTATGGAAATAATTCGGCGTCTTGTGTTAGGATTGCTTAAGCGAAGTAACCGTTGGTAGATAAATTTTTCTCTTATTATATTATAAATGCCTTATAATTTAATATTAAACTCGAATAATGTAATAGGAAATAATAATACTGATTTTAGATATAGTTTTATACAAGGTTCTTTACATATACCAGAAGGTAGTGAAATATGTGTATCTCAAATTGTAGTTCCTTATTCATTTTTTAACTTAAATGCAGGACTGTACAATAATACATCCATAAGATTTACTTTTTCAGGAACAACTTATAATTATACTTTTCCTAACGGATTTTATTTGACAAGTGATATAAATAATGCTTTAGAACTTTACATGATTAGCCAAGGTCTTTATTTATATGATACTACAAGAAATCAAAATGTTTATTATATACAAATTATTTCAAATCCTACATATTACGCTAATACAATTTATACATTTCCAGTTCCAGCATCATTACCAACAAATTTCACAAATCCATCAGGTCTTTTTCCATTTTCATCATCTACTTATACACCTCAATTATTATTTAATAGTAATTTATCAACTATTTTAGGTTTTACTAAAAATGTTTATTATCCTACTTCATTACAATCTACAGGTTACTCTATAAATTCTACTACAACTCCGAACGCAACTCCAGTAAATTCAGTCATAGTGAGATGCTCTCTTGTAAATAATAGTTGCACAACACCTACAGATGTCTTAGATAGTTTTTACCCTAATTCTTCTTTTGGATCTAATATAAATTATGTTCCTAATTATGAAAAATGGATAGAAGCTAATACAGGTGTATATAGTTCTTTTACTGTATCATTTGTAGACCAAAACTTTCAAACAATTCAATCACAAGACGCTAATGTTTTAGTTAATTTATTATTGAAAACAGGTAAGAAAAAAGAAAAAGAAATAAGAAAAATTCCATTAATGATTTCTAGCGATAAATTATTTAACGAAGAATAAAGTTTTTATATCTAATATATATATAATGTATGATTTTAGATATAAAAAACCAACTAAAGTAGGAGGAAAATTAAAAGTATCTCATTTAAAAGGATTATTAAATGCTTCTTATGAACCTAAAGATGAAGTTGATGGATTTATATTAGATAAACAATTATCATCAAAAACATCGAAAGTTTATTTTGACCCGAAAACAAATCAGTCAGTAGTAGCTCACAGAGGAACTTCAGGATTTACTGATTGGATTAACAATGCTGTATTTGCGTACGGTGGAAAAAAAGCTTATGAAATGACACCAAGATATAGACAAGCGAAAGAAGTTCAACAAAAAGCCCAAGATAAATATGGTAAGGATAATATTACGACAATCGGACACTCGCAAGGCGGACTTCAGGCAGAATTATTAGGTGGAAATAGTAAAGAAGTAATTACATTAAATAAAGCTACACGACCATTTTCAAATAAGAAAAATGAAAATCAATTTGACATAAGAGCTGAAAGTGATGTTGTTTCTGGATTAAATCCTGTTCAAATTAAAAATGGTAATGAAATAATTATACCATCAAAAAATTTAGGAGCTTTAGATGCTCATAAAATAGAAATATTAGAACAATTAGAAGGTGATCGAGAGATTGGTAAAGGTATTAGTAGAGGAAATGGATTAACTGATTTACAAATAAAACACTTATTACATGGTTGCAAAATATTTGCTGGTTGTTATATGAAAAATGAATTACCAGATATTCTTAAATCTGATATGTGGTATATAATGAATATGGATAATGCGCCTAATTCAGGAACTCATTGGATTTGTTTTAAAACATGTAGTCCTTTTATTTATTTTGACCCATTAATAGGTGGTGACCCTCCGTTAGAAGTATTAGAAAAAGCTAGAAAATCTGGTATATATTATGATATGAAAGAAATACAAAATGTAAATTCTACTGGTTGCGGTTGGTTTTGCGTTGCTTGCATTTTACATGATAGTAAAAGTAAAGATAATTCATATAAATCATTCAAAAAATTTACTCATATGTTTTCAAATAATAATAATATTAACGATAGAATATTAGGACATATGCTAAAACAGCTAATATGAAATGTTATTATATTTATTTCAATAATAGATATAATATTATATTAACTCTTGAATGAATTCGAGGGTTTAAAATGGAAGAAAGCTTCCCGCTAGTGAACCCAAAGTAGAGCCAAAAATTCCTTCACCTTTTCCTTTGCGTCCTCTACGCTTTACACCTTCACCTTTTCCTTTTGGTCTACCTCTTCGTCTAATACCTTCTCCTTCACCATATCCAGCTGGAAGTAGCGCTCCACCAGCTAATCCGTGTCCTCTACGACCAGCCCTTCGTCTTCCTTCACCATAACCTCCTAGAGTATGCTTTTTAGTATGTCCGTGTCCCATAATAGCTGGCCCTATTACTTGATTACCTAATTTATATCCTAAATCAAAAGGATTTACTGGTCCAAATGTTTTTCCTGCTTCATGTCCGATTGACTTAGCTACATCTACAATATGCGGTGCTATTTGTCGACCTACGCTTGGTAAAGTTTGCGTAAAAAAATCTTCAAATGGACCTTCTCCATGAGAAGCGTGATGAGCATGAGAAGCGTGATGAACAGCATGTTTTCTTGGACGACCTCTTGGTCTAATACCGTACGAAGGGTGTTTATCAACATACCTCAAATGAGGGGGCTTACTTAAATCCTCATATATTTCATTCATACTAATTGGCTTTTTTTGTGTGCGACCAACTGGATTATATACAGCTGGATATATAGCTGGATTATGCATTCCTTCACCATGAGAACCATGTCTTAAATGTTGATGCTGAGCAATCTGATAAGGGTCTAGTTGAAGCGTGTGAGCTTTTCCCTTGTGATGAGCCGCCATAATTTTCTTATGCTGTTCTTGGCTTACATGAATTTTATGTCCTGATCCATGTTTTACTCGAACACGATGACCATTTAGTAGCTTACTAATCTGCGTCGGCGAAAGTCTATGAATACCTATCTCATGATACATATTTTATAAAATAGCAATAGAAAATAAAATTACTAAATTTGTTTTAAATATTCTTTTCCTTGTTTTGGAGTAATTGTTTTAAATAAAATAAGATTTTTAATTATTTCATTAATTTCTTGTTTTAATTGCGGAGAATTATTTCCAATTTCTATTTCTCCTTCTAATAATTTTAATCTTTTCTTTAAATCATTAATAGTTGTTTCGTTTGTATGTGGAATATCTGTATGAAGTTTCCCTAAATAAACTACCTTGTCATAAATAATTCTATCCGATTTATCTAATCTTGTTAATTCATCATGAGTAGGATGCATTCCTTCAATCAAATCCATTATAATACTAGCAAGTTTTTTTGAGATTTTCTTATTTGGTAATCCTCCGATACTTTTTCCTTGATGTGTTTTTATTGCTAAAGTATTTTCATTTTTCAATTTATTATATAAAATACTTACTTGTCCGAATGGAATTAATTTAGGTTCATGCTGTTTATGAATTCCCATACCATATTCTACTTGTTGAGGTTTATTTATTCCTGATTTATAAGATGATTGAATAGTATCTTGAACCTCGACTGGAGAAATATTAAATTTTCTTATCAATTTTTTACAATATGAACTACCATTTAAACTTGTATAACCCTTTCCATCTTCTCCTAATGCTTCATATAAATCTGGTACAGTTATACCTGTTTTATCTTTTATTTCTTTAGAAGATTTAATTTTACCTTTTACACCTTGCATCTTTCTATCATTAGGAACACCTTCATCAAAATACTCTTTGAATGATCCTATTTCATTAGTAAATGAATATAAAAGAGCATATTTACTATCTCCTCTTCTATGAACTAAAACAGCTCTAAAATATAATGGTGGTTCACCTCTCATAGTAGGTTTCTTTAGTTCTATCGTGCTTGTATCGATTTGTTCTACATGTATTTTACCTTGATCTAAAATAGGTTCTTCACTATATATAGCTTGTTCTACCGCTATTGGTAAATCACTATCCATTTTTCTTATTAAACCATTTAAAAATTCTATTATTGTATCAGCGTCTACTTTAGAATTACTTCCATAAATTTTTTTAAATTTACTTACTACTAAATTCCATATCTTATTCAATTCAAATTTCTTTTCTGGTTCTTCTACAAATGAATTAGCTACTTGTTCTATTATTACCTGATTTTTAGTAATATCTTGCAGGTTTCTTCTAAATAAAATATTTGCCTTTTGTCTACTCTCTTCTAAAATATCTTCAGGTAAATCTACTAGAGCGTTCTGTTGTAATCTTTGCAAATATTCTTGTTCTGTTTCACTTGGTAATTGTTCCATTCTAAAAGCTGAAGCATTTAAAGCATTTAAACTATCTTGATAAGTTCTTATTTTTTCTTTATTTCTTTCTTTTAGTAGTTTTATTGACCTATTTCGTTCATTTATCTCTTCTTCAAATTGTTTTTTAGCTTGATTAGCACCTACATCTATTTCATGTTGTAATTCTGCTAATTCATATATTAATGAATCCATTTCAGCTAAAATATATTTAGTTTCATATTTGAAATCTTCCGTGCTAATTTTACCTTCATTAAGAAGTCTAGCGTAATATTGTTCTTCTGTTACTAAATATTCATATCTCTCCAATTTATTATTATATTGTTCTAAAAATTGCTGTCTTGTATCTTCGATCTCTATTAATACATTTTCTAATACTTCTGGTCTTACATATCCATCATCTTCTTCTAAATCAGGAACCTCTACAGATGTATCATATCTCTTAAATCTTTTTACTCCATCTTCATCTATATATTCGAATCCTTTAGGTTGTTCTTCTATATCTTGTATCATCTGTTCTGATATTTTTGATAAAGTTTTTACTTGTTGATTTCTTTTTTGACTTCTCTTTCCTATTTGATCATTCTTAATAAGTAAATCTCTATCTTTTTTATCTTGCTCCTCTATTCTGAAAGCTAATTTATCCAAGTTACGAGGTTGAATATTTGCTGGTATAACTTTTCTTAAACCTTCTCTAGTTACTAAATAACTTTTGACATCATTTTTTAATAATAACTTGTTGGTTTTCATAGACGCTTGAGTAATTTTATCTAACAAACTTGTCATTTATATATTAGGAAAAGAAACTAATTTTTACTAAATGACACTATTTTCTATATTATCTCTATTTAATAGCGGATATTCATATATAGATGACAATGACGAAGGCGGTGATGAAGCTTGTGAACCTTTAGTAATAATATTTTTATGTAATGGAGTTAATTCATCGGCTATTGTTTTGTATATCATACATGAATTATCTAGCAACTTTATATATGTTGAATAACACTCTTCTAGAAATGGTTTCAAGTCTGGACGATTATTTCCTTTTAACATTGTATTCTTATATATCTCTGTTGATAATTTATAGTATTCTTTTGATGATGCTTGTTCACTTTCCATTTGGCTATTAATACCTAAAAACATTTCTATACTTCCAATTATACCTGTAGTCAAAGATAATAACGAATTTAGTCCTGTTATAACTCTTTGTTCTAAATATTGTTGTGATACTGATACTATCGAATTTATAGCTGAAAGTATTATTACAGGTATACGAAAATATTTTATAGATTTTTGCAATTCTATATATCTCTTTTTATGAACTTTAGACAAATATATCGAATTTATCCTTATTCCTTCTAATACACTTTCTATATCGTCCATTTTATAATATCTTTAGAAATATTTTCTTTTTATAATCTATAAATGACTGACGCATACGAATTCAGTAAAAGTTGCTTTCCTCAGTCGTTAGAGGGACAATCGCCTTATGTTTCTAAACAGTGGAACTACATTAACGATATTAATGGTTCTCAGTATACAAATAACGGATCTCCAACTTTGGTTCAATTTGACCTTTCTTCTATCTACAATTCCACAAACTTAATTCAACCCGACAGTATGTATCTAGCAATTCCTATTACATATGTTTCTGTATATGTTGCTACTAACACGCTAATAGCTCCTGTTACTGGTTCATGGGCTTCTACTGGACTTAAAGCTGGATATTTTCAACTAATTCATGGTGCAGATATGGCTGTTGATGGTAAAACATTAAACCAATTTCAACCATATACAAATCAATATGTAGCATTTAAATTACTTTCTAGCATGAGCGCTGACGATCGACTTACTTTAGGAGCTAGTTTAGGACTTGGAACTGAATTAGATAATCCTCAATCTCTTAAGTTTAATGGTTCTTCTAACTCTGTTCCAGCTTCAGGAACTTTCCCTTCAGCTGTGGTTACTGGTGGAACTGGCCTAATTGGTGGTAATGGACTTAATAATAATTTCCCTTTTCCTATCGCTGGAGGTGGTGATTTTTCTGATCAGGGCGCTTTTGGTGCTCAGAATGCTACTTCGTACAATAATGGACTTCAATCTAGACAGAAACGAGTTGTCGATACTACAGTAGCGGGAAATGGATTATTTTATAACTCTGGAAACATTAATACCACTATTACAAATAATAGTAATATACTTAAAGAATTCAAGCCTTATTATACTGTAAATGGAAATTATATGATTTGGTATGATGTGGCCGTCGTCAAAATTTCAGATATTTTTGACAGCTTTAAGCAGATGCCTCTCATGAAAAGACTTTCGGCAGTTTGTAGATTTTATATAAATACAGGTACAGTTGTATCAAATATTTATTCTACTTCTGGTAATGCTTCTACTGGATTGATGGTTACTTCTGCAACTGGAATTGGATTTACTAATACTTGCCCTTTGATACAAACAGCTCTTTCTACTCTTCCCGCAAGTGTTACTGCAATTGCTTCAGGTCTTTTCATTGGAACTCCTCCTAATACGGCTATACCAGCTGGTTCTACTGCAAGTATCAATTTTGCTAATGCTGGTGCATCGCATTTTATGCCTGCATGTAGAATTTATTACGCACAAATTCAATTAAAACCTGAACGCTTAATACCTTATATTTCTGAAAATCGTGCTAAGAAAATTGTCTATACTGATTTCTTGACTAACACTATTTCTAATATTAGTGGAGGTTCAACATTTTCTCAGCTTATTCAGTCAGGAGTTTCTAATATTCGTGGAATTCTTATTATTCCTCAATTGTCTTCTACTTTTAATGGTTCTAATAGCATAAGCGGAGCTGCTTCTACAGCTGGTATTACACCATTTTCCCCTCTTCAATCTCCTTATACTGATGGTATTTCAACAGGTCCTCTATCTATTATAAATCTACAAGTATCAGTAGGAGGTGTGAATGTTCTAGCAAATCCAATCCAGACGGGATTCGACGAGTTCCTACAGCAAGTTACACTTTACGAAAAGCTCGCGGCCCTAGATTATGGCGTTTCATGTGGTCTTATTAATGAGAATATGTATCAAAACTCTTATCGTCCGTTCTATATTGACTGTACTAGAGCTAATATTTCAGATATGCTCACACCTAGAAATGTTGTCATTTCTGGAACTAATAATGTCTTATCTACATGTGATTACCTAGTGTTTACAGAATATTTTAAAGAAATTGTTGCAGATGTAGAAACAGGTTTAATTAATATGTCTTAAAGAAATAAATTTATATATATTGTTAATATAAATGTATGGCTGGATTTCATACAAAAACATTTATTAAACACGATGATTATATGACCCCAAAATATGCGTGGGAAAATATCCAACAATTTATTCCAAAGGATAAAATAATTTGGGAAGCTTTTTATGGTAATGGTAAAAGTGGTGAATATTTAAAAGAACTTGGATTTAATGTTATACACGAAGAAGTTGAT
>CAISUR010000345.1 GCA_903888655.1 uncultured Bacteroidota bacterium
CCTTCCTCAAATGTTATTTCATTGATAACCGTGCAAGAATGATTAAAAGGTCTTGATGTAATTATATAATTAGATTGAATATCTTCTTGTACCGAAACAACCCGCTCTTCGGGCATATCATAATCTAATGGAACATAAGTCCCTCCACATTTTAAGATAGCCAAAATCGCCACGTGAAGTTCGATACCTCGTTCCCACCAGACTAGGCAAGGACTTCCTTTTTTTAATCCTTTATCTTGTAATTTAAGAGCTAAATTGGTAGACCATTCATTAAGAATTTTATAACTTATTTGCTTGCCATTAAAAGAAAGGGCAATTTTATGGGGATATTTTTCAACCGTATTTTTAAAAATCGAAATCAAGGTTTCTTCCACAAAAAAATCGTGACGTTCTTCGCCAATTATCAAACTTAATTCTTGCATAAATATATTTGAGTTTTTAAGACTCACTTTAATTAATAGGGTTTAATTGTAATCTTTATATTTGTCATAAAAATCAATTACATGGTTGAAATTTATAAAAAAAACATCAGTATTCCAATCAGTAACGAAGAAATTAGATTAAAATTATTGTTACTTCCAATACAATTACAAAATAAAATTTCCAAATATTCTAGTAATGAAAAAAAACAACAGCGATTAGATGGGTTAGCGCTCTTGTCTGATGCATTAAAAAAAAATAATAGGGATGAAAAAGATATTTTCTTATTTTCTTATAATAATTTTGGTAAACCGTTTATTAGCACGGATATTGACTTTAGTATTTCTTATTCTGGTACTGCGGTAATTTTAGGATTTGTAAAAAAAGGTATCATTGGAGTTGATATCGAACAAATACGACCAATAGATTGTAAACAATTCAAAGACTATTTTACAAGAAATGAGTGGGATTTTTTGACTCAAAACAGGTATAATAACGTTCATTTTTTTAGACTTTGGACACGCAAAGAAGCTGCAGCTAAAGCAATTGGAAAAGGTGCTTTTCTAGATTTTAACTTATTTGATGTTTTAGAGAATACTATCATGATAGAAGGTGTAAATTTAAAATTAACCACCGAATTAGAAGGAGGGTTCTGTTATTCAATAGCTACAAGTCAAGAACAGTGAATTAGTTGTTCTAATATTATAATATTTAATGTTTTGAGTTTAAATAGTGTTGAAAATTAATACATAATTAATAATTCATTTAGTAGTTTTGTTTTGTAATCATTTTAAAGACTATGAATAGATTTTTAATTACAATATTGATAACATTTGCAATTGCTAACTTATCAATTGCCCAACACGATCATATTCATGGAAAGGTAATTAATGACAATACTAAACTTCCTGCAGAAGGGATTACTGTAACCCTATTACCTATAAATAAAACGACAACAACCAATGAAAACGGACGTTTTACGTTCAATGAAAATAAAGTCAACATACAATCCATCGTATTTTCGGGTTTTGGATATGAAAAAATGATAATCTCAATTGATGATTTTAACCTAGGAGCCACAATCGTTTTAAAAACAAAATCCGTCACAACTTTAGATGAAGTTATTGTCAATTCGGGAGCAACTGTTAAGCAACAAAATCAAATTAGTAAACTAGATATCAAAATGAGAGGGGTCAACAACTCTCAAGAAGTATTACGAATTGTTCCCGGATTATTTATTGGACAACATCAAGGAGGCGGAAAAGCCGAACAGATATTTATAAGAGGTTTTGATTGTGATCATGGAACCGATATTAGTTTGAATGTTGACGGAATGCCCATCAATATGGTGTCACATGCACATGGTCAAGGTTATGCGGACGCTCATTTTATCATTCCTGAAACTATTGAAAGTGTTGATTTTAAAAAAGGAACTTACAATGCTGAAAAGGGAAATTTTGATACCGCTGGTTATGTCGATTTTAAAACAGCCAATGCTATTGATAAAAATATAGTGAAATTAGAGGGTGGTATGTTCAATTCGGGTCGCATTGTTGGGGTGATTAATTTGCTAAATGATAAACAAAAAGCCAAACAGCAATCGTGGTATTTGGCAACGGAATATAATTATTCTGACGGATACTTTGATAATCCACAGCACTTTAATCGATTTAATTTCTTTACCAAATATCATGGAAAAGTTTCTGAAAATAGTTTCTTACAACTTTCAGCTTCTACTTTATATAGCAAATGGAACGCATCAGGACAAATTCCCGATCGAGCTGTTGATCAAGGATTGATAGGTTTTTATGGAGCACTTGATCCAACAGAAGGAGGAGTAACGTCACGTTCTAATTTCAATGCACAATTATTAACCACTTTAAAAAATCATGATTTCATAAAAAATCAATTCTACTATACTAATTATTCATTTGATTTACATACTAATTTCACTTTTTACCTCGATGATCCAATCAATGGTGACCAAATTCGTCAGAAAGAAAATAGAAATCTTATTGGTTATCACGGAAGCTACAATCACACTAGTTATTTAGGAACTACCAAAATTACTACTGATGCAGGAATCAACTTTAGATTAGACAAAACCAATAATTCGGAATTATCTCACACCGTTGATCGTTTTACACTAATCAATCCCATAAAGTTAGGAGATATCTCCGAATTGAATGCGGCAACTTACATAAGTGAAACCTTTAAATTTAATGAAAAATGGACATTAAATACGGGTTTACGTTTTGATCAATTTTATGACCAATACAATAACAAATTGGCGTCTGATCCAATTTTGAATGGAGTAGGCTTGTATAAAGCCAATGCCAATATATGGAGTCCAAAGTTGAGCGTATATTATCATGCTAGTAAAAACATTCAGTTTTATATAGCTTCTGGCAGAGGGTTTCATTCAAATGACACCAGAGTAGTAGTAGCTACTGATGGAAAACAGATTCTACCTCCGGCTTATGGCGTTGATTTAGGAACTATTTTCAAACCTACCGAAAATTTATTATTACATTTTGCTACTTGGTACATGGGATTAAAACAAGAATTTGTTTATGCAGGTGATGGTGGTACTGTAGATATAACTGGAGCAACGAGAAGAATTGGTCTTGATGGATCTATCCGTTATGAACCTATAAAATCATTATATGTTGATATAGATGTTAATTACGCTCATGGCAGATATGTAAATGAACCTAAAGGACAAGATTATATTCCGCTAGCACCCGTTTGGAGTGCCACAGGCGGCATTATGTATAAAAATAAAAATGGGTTAAACGGTGGTTTACGTTACCGCTATTTATCAGACCGTCCTGCGATAGAAGATTATTCACTAACGGCTCAAGGATATTTTGTTACCGATGCTGTATTGAATTATTCTAAACCACGATATGAAATTGGACTTAAAGTAAATAACATTTTCAATACAAAATGGAAAGAAACACAATTTGCTACCGAAACTCGTCTGCAAAATGAAGCCAATTCAGTCACTGAAGTTTGTTTTACACCAGGAACTAAACTGATGGCATTAGTTGGTTTGACGTATTTCTTTCGATAAAATAAAGTCAAATTTTATATATTTGTCTTTCAATAATAGTTAAATCTATTACATATAATAGTATAAAAAATGCAAAAACAAATCAACGCTGTAAAAGAATTTCATACCAGTTTTAAATTGGGCTATAGTGAAAACATGAAAGCCAGTTTGGGTGAAAGTAAAAATCTTCTTCGTTACAACTTGATGAAAGAAGAGAACGAAGAATATTTGGAAGCAGCTCAAAATAATGATATTGTTGAAATAGCCGATGCTTTGGGAGACATGCTTTATATACTTTGTGGCACAATAATAGAACATGGTTTGCAACATAAAATTGAAGAAGTATTTGACGAAATTCAACGAAGTAATATGAGTAAATTGGGTGAAGATGGACAACCCATCTACAGAGAAGATGGTAAAGTATTAAAAGGGCCAAATTATTTCAAACCTAATTTTGAAGATATTTTGAAGTAAATCTGTTTAATCTCACAACATTTTTTGCATAAAAACACTGTGTAACCATCGGTCAAACTTGAATCCCGATTCTTTTATGGTGCCTACAATTTCAAATCCAAATTTTTTATGAAAATCAATGCTGGTTTGGTTTTCGGAATCAATTACGCCAATCATAGTGTGTAGTTTTTGAGCTTTCGCCAAATGAATAAGCTGTTCTAAAAGAAGTTTGCCAATGCCTTTGCCAATGTGTTTAGGATGGACATAAACCGAATGTTCTACGGTAAATTTATACGCTTCACGAAATCGGAATTCACTGTAATAACCAAAACCCACTACAATTTCATTTTCGGTAGCAACAATTATTGGAAACCCTTTCTTTAGTTTATCCTCAAAAATCGCTATTTGAATTTCTATATTTCGCGTTTCGTAATCATACAATGCCGTAGAATTTAGAATATTATAATTTATAATTTCTAAAATAGCTTTCGTATCTTCAATTTGGTAAGGTCTGATTTTGATTTCCATGATTCAAAAATAGTGTTTTTTTGAACCATTAAGAAATTACTTAATTAACGTAACTTTCTTAATGGTTTAATTTTTCGTCAAAAAATAACTTTGTACTTTTGTATAAATTAAAAGCCTTTGCGCCTTTGTGGCATAATAAGTAAAAAATGACATATCCAAAAATACCTTTAGCCCAATCCATTATCGAAATACTTCGCGCTAAAGGAATCACCAATATTGTTATTTCACCGGGTTCAAGAAATGCGCCTTTAACGATAGGTTTTGCAAGCCATCCCGATTTTAAATGTTACAGCATTGCTGACGAGCGTTCGGCGGCTTTTTTTGCAGTGGGAATGGCGCAACAAATCAAGAAACCAGTGGCAGTGGTTTGTACTTCGGGTTCGGCATTGCTCAATTATTATCCCGCTTTTGCCGAAGCTTTTTACAGTCAGATTCCGTTTATTGTGATTTCTGCCGACAGACCACAAAGTAAGATTGATATTGGCGACGGACAAACTATTCGACAAGAAAATGTGTTTGCCAATCATTCGTTATTCAACGCCAACCTCACCGAAGAAGCTTCTGATGACAATGATTTTTTAATTAACGAAGCGATCCATACGGCTTTCGCCAAAAGAGGCCCCGTACACATTAATGCGCCTTTTGAAGAGCCTTTATACGAAACGGTTTCTGAATTGACGGTGGAACCCAAAATTATTTCTTCGGTTGCAACCGATTTTATTTATGATGAACCGATTTCGGAATATGCTTCTGTTTGGAATACTTCAAAAAAGAAATTAGTACTTGTTGGCGTTAACGAACCCAATGCTGTTGAACAAAAATTTTTAGATCAATTGGCTAACGACCCATCGGTTGTGGTGCTGATTGAAACTACTTCCAATTTGCATCATCCGAAGTTTATAAATACGATTGATTCGGTAATTACACCATTCACACATAAAGATTTTCTAGATTTTCAACCCGAAATTTTAGTAACTTTTGGTGGTATGATTGTTTCCAAACGCATCAAAGCTTTCTTAAGAAAATACAAGCCAAATCATCATTGGCACATAGATGATTTAAGAGCTTACAATACGTTTGGTTGTTTGACCAAACATTTTGAAGCAACACCCAATTTGTTTTTTCAATCGTTTTTTATGTTCGCAGAAACCGTTGAAAGTAACTATAATCAATGGGCTCAAGACATAAAAGCACTGCGTCAGCGAAAAAGTTTGGAATATTTAGCTATAATTCCGTTTACCGATTTTAAAGTATTTGAAAAAGTGATTCCGGCTTTGCCTAAGAATTCGCAATTGCAAATTAGTAACAGTTCACCTATTCGATACGCGCAATTATTTGATATAGAAAAAAGCATCGAAGTTTTCAGCAATAGAGGAACAAGCGGCATCGATGGAAGTACCTCAACCGCAATTGGAGCAGCTGTTGCAAGTAAAAAGCCAAACGTATTTATTGCAGGCGATATCGGATTTTTATACGACAGCAATGCCCTTTGGAACAATTACATCCCGAAAAATTTCAAAATTATTTTGATTAATAATGGAGGAGGAGGCATCTTCAGAATTCTACCAGGTCACGATGAAACACCTGTTTTTAATACGTTTTTTGAAACTTCTCATTGTTTAACGGCAGAACATTTATGCAAAATGTATGGATTAAACTATCTTACAGCAAGTACCGAAACGACTTTAGAGGAAAGTTTAAAAGCAATGTTTTCAAATGATGAAAAACCTACTTTGTTAGAAGTGTTTACACCAACTTTAGAAAACGATAAGGTGTTGTTGCAGTATTTTAAAGAGTTGGTTTAACTATGTTTTTTCCAATACTTTTTCCCATAATCACAGAAAACTTCTTCCTCTGATTTTATTTTTCTAATAGCCATTAAACATACATTGTTATTTTCTTCCAAGGTTATTTTAGCATTATTTTTAAAATCAGATTTCGAAAAACCATGGGCATCATTGGCGTATTTTGCAAAGCAATTGGTATTCATGCAATCTAAAATAGTACCGTCTAAAAGATTCATAAAATAGGCATCAGCACCTTTTTGGATACGAATTTCAGCTTCTGAATGGGATAAAACCTCTCCTTTAAAAATGGCAATAATTTCGTCTTTATAAATAGTAATAGCTGTAAATAAACCGTTACCCGAATTGGGAAGTTGTGAGGTTTGAATATACAAATAATCCGATTCTTCCGCCTGAATTTTATTTTCGTCTTTTTGTGACATTGTCGCTTTGTTGGTATTCAAATGTAATCAATTTAACTGCAAACCATCAATTCGTAATTCGTAATTCTAATTTCGTAATTCTCATTTCGTACCTTTGCTCAAATTCAAGAAAATGCTTAATATAGGTCAACACAATACACTTACCATTTTACGAGATACAAAAGTGGGTTTGTTTTTAGGAAACGGTAACGAAGCAGATGATGTTTTGTTACCCAACAAATATGTTCCAAAAGTATTTGAAATTGGCGAAGAAATTACCGTTTTTGTGTATCTCGATCACGAAGAACGTCCCGTTGCAACGACTTTAGTTCCGTATATTTTCTTAAATGAATTTGCGCTTTTGCGAGTGAATTACATCAATCAAGTTGGTGCTTTTATGGATTGGGGTATGGAAAAAGACATTCTGGTTCCGTTTAAAGAGCAAGCGCGTCCCATGGAAAAAGGAAAACGTTACTTGGTGTATCTTTATATGGACGAAAAAACGAATAGGCTAGTGGCTTCAAGCAAAACCAATCAGTTTTTAGATAATGAAAACATTACGGTTGAAAAAGGCGAAGAAGTCGATTTAATCATTTCTCATATTACCGAAATAGGAATCAATGTGATTATCAATCAGAAACACAAAGGATTGGTCTATAAAGATGAGGTGTATGACGATGCTATTCGAACTGGAGATAAAATGAAAGGGTATATTAAATTGGTGCGTCCCGATGGGAAAATAGACGTTTCATTGCACAAACAAGGTTTTGAAAACATTGAACCCAATTCGGAAATCATCATGAACGAATTGAGAGCCAGTCGAGGGTTTTTGCGGTTGAATGATAATTCCAATCCAGAAGACATTAAAACAGTACTAAAAATGAGTAAGAAGACCTTTAAAAAAGCAATCGGACTTTTGTATAAAGAAAAGTTGATTGAAATTAAAGACGATGGGATTCACTTGGTGCAATAGAATTTTTAATATTATTATCAAAAGTCGCAATTGAAGCAATTCGTTGTGACTTTTTTCGTTAATTATTTCCTATAAATTATTTTTTGTTGGAATAATAGAATATATTTATATGTACAAATGTTGTGATTTTGGAACGAAAAGAATTTATAAAAACACTAATAGGAGGAGCGTTTATGGCATCACTACAGCCCTTATACAGTTGGACTAAAGATTTAAAAGAAGACGACATCAAACTCCCAGTACTATTTATTGGTCATGGCTCGCCAATGAACGGAATTGAAGACAATGAGTTTTCTAAAACTTGGGCAAAATTCGGAAAAGAAATCCCGAAACCCAAAGCCGTTCTAGTCATTTCTGCGCATTGGCTAACGAATGGAACGCATATAACAGCTATGGAAAGCCCAAAAACGATACATGATTTTGGTGGTTTTCCGCAAGCTCTTTTTGATGTTGAATATCCTGCGAAAGGAAGTCCAGAATTAGCCAAAGCTACCTCAGAATTAATTACATCAACAAAAATAGGTTTGGATCATGATTGGGGTTTGGATCACGGTACTTGGACGGTAGTTCGTCATATGTATCCCAATGCCGATATTCCCGTGTTGCAACTGAGTATCGATTATAACAAACCAGCGCAATATCATTACGATTTATCTAAACAATTGGCTTCGTTGCGAAAAAAAGGCGTATTGATTATTGGAAGCGGTAATATGGTGCACAACCTTCGAATGGTCGCTTGGGATAAGTTACAAGAGTCCGAATACGGTTTTGATTGGGCAATTGAGATGAACACTATCTTCAAAGAAAAAATCCAAAATAACGATTTTAAATCGCTAATTGAATATGAAAAGTTGGGTAATGCCGCCAAATTAGCCATTCCAACACCAGACCATTATTATCCGTTGCTATACAACATAGCCTTGCGTGATGCTAAAGACGAGATAAGTTACTTTAATGATAAGCCAGTTGGCGGTTCTTTAACCATGACTTCGGTTAAATTTGGTTAATAATGTAAATTTTCTCCAAAAAGAGGTAAATATTTCCTTTTGTATAGTTTTTATATACAACAAAAAACAACTAATTGCTGTGTAATTAACTTTATTTGCTAGAAATTAAAGTTTATTGATATGAAAAAATTTTACACAATGTTTTTTATTTTGATTGTTACGGCAGTAGGTGCACAATTTAATTATCAATCAACAATTCGAAATAGTAATGGTCAATTAGTAACCAATCAAATGATTTCTTTACGATTTAGTATTAAAACAGGTTCACCAACCGGAACTATTGTTTACAGTGAACTTCAACATCCATTAACAGATAGTCAAGGGAATGTAACAGTTGCTATTGGAAACGGAACTCCAATAGTTGGTTTGTTTTCTCAAATAAATTGGACACAAGGGTTACATTATTTAACGGTTGAGTTTTTTACAGGAACTAATTCATGTCAATGGATAGATGTTCCTACAAATTCAAATGGACAGATTGTTTCTTTTTGTAATTGGCAATATATTTTTGGCGTTTGTAGTGCCTTTACAAATTTAGTTTGGTCAGATGAATTTACTGGTTCGGGTGCTATAGATTCTAGTAAGTGGTTTCAGCAAACACAATTTATTGAACCGGGAGGTTGGTCAAATAACGAGCAGCAACACTACACTAATCGTCAAGATAATTCTTACGTTAGTAATGGAACCCTTAAAATACTTGCTAAAAAAGAGGTTTTTACAGACCAAGGTGTTACAAAACAATATACTTCGGCTAGGCTTAATTCAAAATTTGCCTTTACGTTTGGTAGGGTAGAAGTGAGAGCTAAATTAGCAACAGGTGCTGGTACTTGGCCGGCAATTTGGATGTTAGGAAAAAATATTATTGAACCAGGTTCTTATTGGACGGCGACTTCTGGTACCGTATATTGGCCTGCATGCGGAGAAGTTGATATTATGGAGCATTGGGGAAATGATCAAAATTATATTCAAAGTGCGTTGCATACTCCTTCAAGTTACGGAAATACTGTAAATCTTGGCGGACAAACTATTCCAACTGCTTCAACAGATTTTCATATATACACCCTAGAATGGACGATTGATAAGATGGTTTTTAGTGTTGATGGTGTAGTTCATTATACTTACAATCCTGCTGTTAAAGATGCGACAACATGGCCATTTAATGCGCCACAATATTTGTTATTGAATGTGGCAATGCAACCCTATATAGATCCTAATTTTACTCAAAGTGCTATGGAAGTTGATTATGTGAGAATCTATCAATAAATTAAAAAATTCTAATTTAGAAGAAGAGGCATTTCATTTTGAAGTAGCCTCTTTTTGATTTTAGTTAAGTTCTTTAAATTCTATTTTTCTATTAAATCTAACTAAATTTTTTTGTATAACTTTTCAGAAATAATATTTAACATTTCTCATAAAATTATTAGTAATGAATTTTATAGAGCTCTTTTTTTTTATAAATCGCAATTTTTTGCCTTTATAAATATTCATTTGTTGGTTGAATTAAATTTTACAGTAACATTATTTTTTTAAAACCACCTTTACATTAACTTATCATTTGTATTAATATAAGTCTGTATTCCATGTAAATATTCTGTTTGAAGCATTATTCAAAAGTATAATTAAAATAAATTAAAGTGTATAGTTTTTGTATACGCAAACGTTTTCGATAGTAGGTTTTAAATACATAAGTTTGACATTCAACTTTTAAACCATATTAATTATGAAGAAAATTATTTTGTTGATTCTCTTAATGATAACCTCATTAGGATTTTCACAAGGAGCTGCACCAACAGCACCAGCTCGAAATGCTTCCGATGTTATTTCGGTATTTTGTGGAGCTTACACTGATGTAGGTTCTGACTTTTTCCCTAACTGGGGTCAAGGAACTACTTATGAGCAAGTTGCTCTTGGAGGCGATATGGCCTTGCATTATTCTAATTTAGATTTTCAAGGTGTTCAATTCAATTCACCTATCAATGCTTCAACTATGACGATGTTGCATCTTGATATTTGGACACCAAATGTTTCTCCTTTCAATGTTTATTTGATTGCTGGGGGAGAAAATGCGGTAACATTAACTCCAACGTTATCGGGTTGGAACAGTTTTGATATTGATTTAACTCAATATTCAAGTGCTGGAAGAACTTTAAATAACATTATTCAATTTAAGTTTGAAAAACCAGGTTTTGCTTACCATGCAGAAACAAATTCTGTCTATTTGGACAATATTTATTTTTGGAAACCAGCAAATATTCCAACTTTGAGTAGTTTTTCAATTGCTACTAAAACGTCTACATCAGCTCCTTTCACTTTAACTGCACCTACAAGCAATAGTACTGGTTCATTTACATACGCTAGCAGTAATACAAGTGTTGCTACTGTATCTGGAAGTACCGTGACTATTACGGGTCTCGGTTCAACTGTAATTACAGCTACACAAGCTGCTGCAGGTGGTTATAGTGCAGGAAGTATATCAGCAACACTTGAGGTAACACCTCCAGCTGCACCAAACCCAACAATACCTAATAATAAACTTATTGCATTGTATACAGATTCATATCAAGGTTATGATGTCTTTGCAACTGTTGATACTTATGCTACTAGTTGGTCTGCAGCAACATTAACACCAATTGTTATTGGTACTAACAACACACTTAAATACACCAATTTAAATTATGTTGGTATTGAAGCCACAACTGCTCCAATTGATGCTACTTTAATGAACTTATTTCATGTAGATATTTTTACTACAAACATGACAACTTTTAGAGTAAAATTAGTTGACTTTGGTGCTGATGGTGCTTATGGCGGCGGCGATGATGTAGAACATGAAATTTCTTTAACTCCAACTTTAAATGGTTGGAATAGTTTAAACTTATTATTATCAGACTTTACTGCATTAACTACTAGAGCTCATATTGCTCAGATTATTTTTTCGGGTAATCCAGCTGGTTCTGGTGTAGTTTATGTAGATAATATTTATTTTGGAAATCAAACGATAACAGTTGCTCCAACATTGAGTAACTTTTCTGTTCCAGCCAAAGTAACAGGAAATGCTGATTTTGCAATAACTCCTCCAACTAGTAACAGTTCAGGTGCATTCACTTACACAAGTAGTAATACTTCTGTAGCAACTATAAGCGGTAATACTATTCATATTGTAGGAATTGGTACTACTACAATAACAGCTACTCAAGCTGCTGCAGGAAGCTATTCACAGGGCACAATAACTGCTAGTTTTGTTGTTACAGCTCCTCTTGCAACAGCTCCTACAACAGCAGCTCCAACTCCTCCAGGAAGAAATGCTTGGGATGTTCAAGCTGTTTATAGTGGTGCTTATGGAAGCTCTAATGTTCCTAATGTTGAATTATTTCCAGATTGGGGTCAAGGAACAACATTTACAGAAGTGCAACTTGGAACAAATGCCGATAATACTATTAAATATTCTAATTTAGATTATCAAGGAATAAATTTAGTACCTGGTGGTAACCCTCCTGGAACTTCTTTTTTAGGAATGACTAAATTACATATTGATGTTTGGACTCCAAATGTTTCTCCTTTCTTATTTTCTCTTATTGATGCTACTGGCGAAAATAATGTAACTTTAACTCCAACACTTTCAGGATGGAATAGTTTTGATATAACCTTAAGTACTGATTTTGCTGCAAGAAATTTAGCTACTTTGAGACAATTAAAATTTGAAAAACCAGGGTATGCTTATCATGCTGAAAATAATTCAATTTATTTTGACAATATCTATTTTTGGAGACCAACAACAGCGCAACCTGCTCCAACTTTAACAAATTTTACAGTTCCAAACAAAGTTGTGGGTGATGCCTCTTTTGCTATCACTGCTCCAACAAGTAACAGCACAGGAACTTTCTCATACACAAGTAGTAACACTGCTGTAGTAACAATTAGTGGATCTACAATTACTATTGTCGGAGCCGGAACATCTGTTATTACTGCTACTCAGGCAGCTGCAGGAGCTTATGGATCTGGAATTATTGCAACCACAATTACTGTTTCTTTCCCTCCACCAGCTACTGCGGCTCCTACACCTACAGTACCTGCTGATAGAGTAATGTCTTTATATAGCGATGCTTATACAAATGTTGCGGGAACGGATTGGGTACCTAATTGGGGACAATTAACTCAAGCTTCTGAAATTCAAATTTCTGGAAATAATACTAGAAAATATCAATTAATGAACTATCAAGGTGTTCAATTAGTAAATCCTATCGATCTAACGAGTATGACTACCTTACATGTTGATATTTATACTCCAAATTGTACAACTTTTGATTTGTATTTAGTTAATCAAGCTCCTCCTGCGGGTCAAGCTGGATTTAGTGGCGAACAGTCAGTAACATTATCTCCAACTCAATCAGGATGGAATAGTTATAATATTCCTTTATCTTCATATAATACACTTGAATTAAGTCATATTCAACAACTTAAGTTTGTAGCTACACCTTCTGGAACTTCTACTGTTTACATGGATAATCTTTACTTTACAAAACCTACTCCAACAGTAGTGGCACCTACAGTTACATCTGTTATAAATTTATGTAAAGGTTCTATAGCAACTCCATTGACTGCACCTGTTAATACTGGTAATACTTTAAAATGGTACACTGTGGGTGGTACTATTACAACACCTACTTATACATTTATTTCTACTGGCGCTCCAACCCCTTCTACTGCTGCTGCAGCTTCTCCTTCAAAAGTTTATGCAGTGTCTGAAGTGTTTTCAAATGGAGTTGAAAGTGCTAAATCTAAAATTACAGTTAATGTATTAGCTTTACCTACAACACCAACTACATTAACAGGAACTGCTGCTCAAGGACCACTTGTAGGTACAACAACTACAGCTACTTATTCCACTACAGCGGTTACAGGAGCAACTTCATACTTATGGACAGTTCCAACAGGAGTAAACATCATGAGTGGACAAGGTAC
>CAISUR010000346.1 GCA_903888655.1 uncultured Bacteroidota bacterium
AGTCTATTATAAAAGTTCATACACCTCATAATTATTTTGTAGATTAATAGTATATATATGCATAAAATCAGTAATAAAAACGTCGTTAATGTTATTATCAATAACACTAAAACAAAGAGAAAAACACGTCCATTTAATAATGGTTCAACTTTACCTAAAAGCAATGAAATGCCAATGAATAATACAGTAAATCTTCAACATGAGTTATTACGTCAATCATTAAATCCGCAAATTAACAGACCCATTGTTGAACAAAACAAATTCAGAAATCCGCTTGCGCTTGATATTAATGATGGACTCATAAATGAAGGTAATCCAAATCCTGATGTTCAAGTTGATGATATTGAACCTGATTTATATCATATAATTGATCAAAATCCCATGCATATGCCTCCTATTGCATTACATGATGTAGTTCCTTCAGCAAAAGCATCTAAATTAACAGAAAAAGCATTGGGAAATATGAGCATAAAAAGATTAAAATCACTTGCTTTTAATGAAGGAGTTGATGCATCCTTCTTTAATGGTATAAATAACAAAAATAAAAAACATTACGCCCATCTTTTATATGATGTTCTTAATCCTAATGAAGAACCAATAACAGCAAGTGGAGGAGGTAAATCTGGTAAATAAACTTATTAATAAATATCTTAACATATACTATAGATGAGTAATTTTTTAAATTCATTTTATAGTGGTGTTAATAATCTTTCAAATATAAACGCATCATCAATAAGTACTGATATAATTTCTAATGATGAGTTTAATACACTTAATAATATTGACACAACACAAACTATTCAAAACCAGATTAACAATATTAGTCTTATCAAAGGTTCCACTGGTGCAACAGGACCGCAAGGATTTACTGGACAGATGGGTGCAACTGGTTTAATAGGCCCTACTGGATACACAGGATACACAGGATACACTGGGCAAACTGGTGCAACAGGACCGCAAGGGGCTACTGGCTCAACTGTTGGTTTAGATGGTATTTCCTATAATTTAGTATCTGATACTACAACTATTGATAATAATGTAGTCATATCAAAAGATTTATACATTAATAACAGTAATATAAATAGTACTTATACTGTAATATCTCAAGGAATTCCATATTTGACAGCAAATAGTCAGCAAATTATAAGCGCAATAAATCCATTTCAAAATGGAACTTATACAGTATTAGCATCGTCATATGTTGATAGCACTCAACCATATTACGCATTTGATAACAGTGTATCATCAACCTTTTGGAGATCTTCTTATACTTATCCAAGAACAAACACCGCAACATGTGGAATATATAATGGGACTGTAAATACTACTAATATTTTAACAAATACATCTTATTATGGTGAATATATTCAAGTTAGCTTACCGTATTCATTTGTTATCAATAGTTATTCAATAAATGCATCTAATACAGCTAATAATATGTTAGTATTACCTAATATCATAGATTTATTTGGCTCTTTAGACGGAACTAACTGGTATTTAATTAATCGTACTACTGGTATATTAAGTAATCAAACTATTAATTTTAACAACAATAGAACGTATTCATATTTTAGATTTGTTGTTGAAAAGACTAATATGACAAGTGGAACCGCAACAAATTATTATACTGAGATAGGTAATTTAAATTTAATGGGTGTTATCAATAAATTATCAATAACAAGTAAAAATATAAGTTTAATTGGTTATACAACAACAGACTCAGATTTAGAAATTCCAAGTAATAATAACATGTTTTTGAATGGATCAATAATATGTAATTACACAATTATATCGCCTACTGTGATGAGTTATTTATATGGGCTTAATAGTAATGCTCAGTCGCAATTAAATAATAAATTAAATAGTATTGTTATAGGAACTGTATCGACATTAAACGCTGGTTCAACGGCCTATGTATCAGCAATTAATTCTAATGGAACATGTACATTAAATTTTGGCATTGTGAAAGGAGACAAGGGAGATCAAGGCAATGATGGAAGTTCAACATTATCATCTATTATTGCAGGAGTTGCCGGAGGATTTATGGCCGGATTATTTGGAAGTTATTTTAACAATTTAATTACGTCATTATTTGGTAGTTTAATTGACGCTATCACTGGACAAAGTAATACTTTAACACCCGAACAGCAATTAGAGGCACAGATGCAAGCAATTATGGACGAATTAAATGCATTAGAAGCACGTTGTTCAAATTTAGAAAATAGATGTACGGCGTTAGAAGCAATAACTACATACATGTCTATACCAACAACTTATCAAACAAAATTCACAAGTAAATTATTAATAGGAAACGCTATAACATTAGATAACTTAACAGGAAATATTAATAGTTCTGGGAACCTTAATATAAGTAATATTCAAACAATCAATAATATGTATGTAGGTAATAATATAAGTTCAACAGGAACGTATTTAAAAATTAGTTATTCGCCAGATACTGGCATCGGTATGTATAACGATAATGGCTACGGATTAATATCAAGTAAAAGATCAAGTTTATTCTTTGGGGAACAACCTATTATGAAATGCTTTGATGATGGTAGTGTGGAGGTAATGGGCAATTTAAAAATCAATGGAACTCTTATTGTAAATGGAAACTTGAGAGTTAGCGGTGATACAACGTTGAACAATTTAAATGTTATAGGAAATACTAATATAAGATCATTTAATAATCCCGACAATGCTAATGATCACGATATATTTGAGCTACGTGGTTTATTTGATCAAATTATTGATGGATTTGAACAATTCAATTAATTATCTTTATATAATATATAAATGGCAACAGGTTATACTGGTTATTTACCTCCATCAATAGGATACACAGGGGCGACTGGCTATGTTGGAACAACAGGAACGATTAATAAATTTTGTAGTAGTAATTTTTACGGGGCACTGAATATAAAGGATTATTTAGGGCAAACAGGTACAACAGGAACTTATATAAAAGTTCCGGCATCATTTGGCATGACAGGAAACGCTGTTATTAACGGTAATTTAACAGTAAATGGACAGTCTAATCTTTTAAAAATTACGGATGCTAACAATACATATGTGAAACCATCTGACAATGTTTTATGGACGGGAATCCATAGTTTTAATAATCCTAGTGTTAGTTTTCAAAGCGTGAATGTATCCAATTCAATAACAGCATTTCAAGGATTAAATATAACGACAACATACGGCATAACATTAGCATCAGGAAAAATAACAAGAACGGCTACACAAACAACCGCAACCGCAAATGAATATATAACAAAAGCATATTCTGATTCTTTATATGCTGATTATAGTCAGATCAATACATTGTCTAGTCTAGTGTATGTGAATACTGGTGGTATCAGTTATCTTAACAATCAGGTTAACACGCTATCTAGTGTAGTTTACCTGAATACTG
>CAISUR010000347.1 GCA_903888655.1 uncultured Bacteroidota bacterium
ATTTTAGATTTTAGATTTTAAATATAATTTATGTTTTGACAGATATTTAATATTATAAATTTAATATCTGATATCACATTTATGGTAACCATTTTTTATCAAAATTTGGTTTACGTTTTTCTAAAAAAGCATCCCTCCCTTCTTTGGCTTCTTCTGTCATATAAGCTAAACGGGTAGCTTCTCCAGCAAAAACTTGTTGTCCTACCATTCCATCATCAGTTAAATTCATAGCGAACTTCAACATTTTAATGGATGTCGGCGATTTGGCTAATATTTCCTGCGCCCATTCATAAGCAGTATTTTCTAATTCATCATGAGGAATTACAGCATTAACCATTCCCATATCAAAAGCTTCTTGTGCGGAATAGTTTCTTCCTAAAAAGAAAATTTCTCTCGCTTTTTTTTGTCCAACCATTTTAGCTAAATATGCCGAACCATATCCTCCATCAAAACTGGTTACATCGGCATCGGTTTGTTTGAAAATAGCGTGTTCTTTACTTGCTAAAGTTAAATCACAAACTACGTGAAGACTATGTCCGCCACCAACAGCCCAGCCCGGAACGACGCAAATTACGGCTTTAGGCATAAAACGAATTAATCGTTGTACGTCTAAAATATTTAATCTATGATAACCATCTTCACCAACATACCCTTGCTGTCCGCGTGCTTTTTGATCGCCACCAGAGCAAAACGAATAAACGCCATCTTTGGGACTTGGTCCTTCGGCAGAGAGCAAAACTACACCTATTGAAGTATCTTCTTGTGCATCATGAAACGCTTGAAGTAATTCGGACGTAGTTTTAGGACGAAAGGCATTGCGCACCTCTGGTCGATTGAAGGCAATTCGAGCTACGCCATTACATTTTTTATAAGTAATATCTTCAAATTCTCTTACAGTTACCCAATTGATTGAACTCATTAAAAATTATTTTTTATTAAAATTCGATAGTGATACTAAATTGTATTAATTTAGCGTAAAATTAAATGATTTTTTAGTTTCTATCACTAAAAGCCCTTTTAAAAATATTATGAATCGTTTTTTATCTACCAAAAATACATTTACTATCCTAATCCTTTGGGGACTTGTATTATTTTTTATTGTAATGCTTGTTTTGAATTATGAAAAGGGAAATTTTCCTCCAATACCAATGATGATAATTTCATTAGTTACCGCTTTTATACTTTGGGTTTTGTTAGATACGCGATATGTTATTAAAAATAATTTCTTGTTATACCGCTCTGGTCCTATTCGAGGTAAGATTGATATTTCTAAAATAAAATCCATCAAACGTTTTTCAGGATTGAATGTTCCAGTGATGTTGAAACCTGCATTGGATACCAAAGGGTTTATTATAACCTATAATTCATTCGACGATTTATTTATTTCTCCAATAAAAAGTGATATTTTCATTGAAGAAATCAAAAAAATAAATCCCCTTATTGAAGTGATTTAATTTTAATATATCTAAATTGATTCCCAAGTCTATCTTAAATTTCTACAAAAAAGAGGAGAAATCTTTTTGACAAGTATACTCCCATTTTTTATATTCTAAAATCATCAAATACTAAAATTAGTTGTATAAAAAAACTGTTTTTATTAGACAGCTTCTTTTGATTTATCTATTTTTATTTAATAAGCTGTAAAATTATTTAGGTCTAGTCAGAATCATCTTTCTAGCTTTCTCTAAATCTTCAATGGTATCAATTCCAATACCTACGTGAGTTGTTTCTACCATTTTAATTCGTTTTCCAAATTCTAAATAACGAAGTTGCTCTAGTTTTTCAGAAGCTTCTAATGATTTCATCGGTAAGGAATAGAAATCTAACAATGCCTGTTTGCGAAATGCATAAATTCCTATATGTTGAAAGTATTGAACTCCAACATTCTTTTCTCTTGGATAAGGAATTACCGAACGGGAAAAATAGAGCGCAAATCCGTTTTGGTCTACCACTACTTTTACGTTATTCGGATTATTGATATCCTCTTCATCGGTGATTTCTCTCATTAAGGAAGCCAAATCCACTTTTCTTTCAGCATCATTCTGAAACACTTCAATCACTTTTTCCAAAGGTTCTTTGTTGATGAATGGCTCGTCTCCTTGCACATTTACTATAATATCAACGTCTAAATTAGCCACTGCTTCTGCTATTCGATCACTACCGCTTTCATGTTCTTTAATTGACATAATTGCTTTTCCACCATGGTTTACAATTTCATCATAAATCAAAGGAGAATCCGTAACTACAAACACATCATCAAATAAATGAGTGTCTTTTGCCGCTTCATAAGTACGAAGAATTACTGTTTTCCCTCCTAAATCTTGCATGAGTTTAGCAGGAAAACGAGTGGAGGCATAACGAGCGGGTATTACGGCAATGACTTTCATATAATATGTTTTTATTGCTTCACCTCGTCAAAGTTAATCATCCAATGAATTCCAAATTTATCTACAAACATTCCGAAGTAAGCGCCCCAAAAGGTATCAGTCATTGGCATTTTAACCACATCGGCAAGGCCTTTAAAGATACTATCGGCTTCCTCCCTACTATCCACATTGATGGAGATAGAAACATTTTCTCCCATTTTTACCACTCCAGCTTGAGAATTACTATCGCTTCCCATTAAGATGGTATTTCCAATAGGTAATGAAACGTGCATTATTCTATTTTTATCCTCTTCTGGAAGTTCGGGTTGTCCTTCTGCTGGTGGCATATCACCAAATCTTCCCATATAAGGAAATTCACCGCCAAAAACAGATTTGTATACTAAGAATGCTGCTTCACAATCTCCGTTGAAAACTAAATAAGCGTTTACTTGAGCCATGTTTATTTTGTAGTATTGTTTTCTAAAACTTTTTTCAAATTGGATAATCCTGTTGCGAAGTCACCTCCTACTTCTTTGTCCATATCAAATACTAATCTCATTAGATTAAAAGGATAAGGATAAGCGCCTGTAAAACCCCATTTTACTTTTGTAGTGTTAGCATCGACACTTTCAAGAGTAAAATAGCAATCATCTTCTGCTTGCATCGGTACTGTAAAAATTAATCGAGTATCTATTCGTTCTCCTTCTACAATTTTAGAAATAATCTGTTGTCCTTTACCTAAATGTTTATCCTTACTATCCCATGAATAGGAAAACCCAACTTGTCCATCGGTTCCTTTATAGGATTTTTTCATCTTCGGATCCATCCTATTCCATTTACTGAAGTTGTCTTGATTTTTTACGAATTTAAGATATTGAAAGACTTCATTTTTGGGTTTGTTAATTACAATTTCTCTTTCAACAGCATATTCTTTTTTTACAAAAAGCGCTACAAATGCTGCTAATAATAGTATTCCAATAAATACTGCTATAATCAATAGAGTTTTTTTAATGATTTTCATAATGGTTTGGTTTTGGTTAGTTCAACAAAAATAATATTTTTTTTTAAAACTTATTTACTACACCCTAGTTGTAAAGATACTCTAATGATACACAATAGCGGTTATACAACCAGTGACCGCAATTAACTTCAAAACAAATATAATAAAAAAACTACAACTTTTTTATGGTCGTAGTTTGGGTTGGGTTTGTTCCTTTATTTAAATCTATTTTAGAATTAATTATAAATATGTAAACTTATTTTAGGATGAGACAATGCGTGATAGTAATGCTCGCACTAGCTGGGGATTATTGATTTTTAAGTGGTTACTTTGTTTAAATTACCTTATCACTAATTATGAAACAAGACCCATTGCCTCCTACTTACCCCAACTAATAATAACTCCGATTGAACCAATAATTCCATTTTTTATATAATTATGAATATCATTTAACTTTGAATTATCTTCAGGACCAGAAATATAAGATACATTTGGACTACTACTAAAATTATTTTTATATCCAATTTTTATGAACATACCCATTCTGGCTACTTTTTTTACATCTACCATAACGTCATTATATTTCAATCCAATAAAAGGAGCTATATAATTTGCTCCACTAATTTCAAAATCAGTTACGCTATCGGTAACTCTATCGAAACTATATTTCCTCCCCACATTTCTTGAAATTCCAAATCCTACAAATGGATTTATAATATTTTTTTCAAGTGGATAGTAATCAAAATGTAATCCCGTTCCATAACCTTGATATTTATCGTCATTTAAGTCTAAATTCAAAGTTAGATTATTTGGAATTAACTTATAACCAATAATTAAATTAAATTGATTTAATAGGTATCCATAATCAAGTCCAATTTCTAGATTTTTCTTCACTTGGCTTTGAATTGAAAATGGTATTAATAAAGTTATTAATACAAAATATTTTATAAATTTCATGGTTTTCATATTTTAAATCCGCTCCATCGCTAGCGCTAGCGTCACGCTTGTGCCCACAATCTAATTCAAATCTATTTCTAAAATAGTGGGGTATGTAAAGTCATTACTATTCATGCATGAAGTCGTTAACTAAATATTCTTTCATAATATTTGAGTATTGCTTTTCTTGAGAATTTAAACTTTTTTCAATTTTCTCAAGCCCTAAATCTTCAGTTTTTCTTTTCCATTCTTTTTCGGTGATTGTTTTATTTACCTTTTGCTTTAAAAGCTCAAAAACTTTAAAATTTACATTTACTACATTTTTTAAATTTTCAGATAATTTATCTTCTCTTTTCTTTTCAGAGATGTTTAGTAGATTAAATTTAAAACTTGGATAACTTAACTTTAAAGTTTCATCATCATTCGTGTAAACTACTTTATTATCAATATTTCTAACAATAAAGCCGTCAAAATACACAGTACTATAATCACCAATTCTTTTAATTTTGTTGTATAAAGAATCTGTTTTTAGTTTAGAGTTTTCAACAACATAAGAACAATAAAAAGAAACTTCTCTATATTCTTCTGGTTTGTATGACAATTTACAGGAAACTTCTGTTGTTTTTCCATAATCATATGTTTTAATATCCTCAATTTTAGCTTGCCAATTAACAAAAACTTTATTTGAGTCAATAAAAGCAATTAAATCTTTATCATATTTATCAAGGAATTCTTTTTTCTGAATATCGTTTGAGGCATCATTTTCATGATTAACTTTTTGTTTTAAAAAAGTGTCAAATTTAGCTTGAATTTGATTTCCATAACTTGTTTCTGTTTTAGATGGATTTTTACAACTAAATGTTATAAACGTTAATGTCAAAATAATAACTATCCTTTTCATGTTTTTTTGTTAAAATTACCGCTAATTTAATATATAAATCCAACAACCGCCAAACTTTTACCCAGCTCCGCAAAGTGTTTATTTTTAGCACTGCGTTGCGCAAATGTCTCCTGACTTTGCGCTTTGTTATTTTTCATAAATTTAAACTTTATCAAATATAAAAAAAATACCCGATTGCGGATTTGCAATCCGTGCCCGCCATCAACTTCAAAACAAATCTA
>CAISUR010000348.1 GCA_903888655.1 uncultured Bacteroidota bacterium
TCTTTTTCTTTTTCAGTCAAAGCAGTTGCTTTGTCTGCTAAATCTTTTTCAAGTCCTGGTACTTTAGCGGCACTATCCACTAAATCCTGAAACTTTTGTGCAATGTCAGTTTCACTGGCATTGTCACTCAAATTCATCGCTGCCAACATGGTAGCGGTTACAAGTGCTTTACTCATAGTTTTTTTAGTATTAATTTTTATAAAATCAGCTAGATCTAACTCGTTATCATTAATGTCGTACAAATTAGCCAGTGCATTGTGATTCCCCGGAATATCAACAAACGAGATTTCACGAGGAAACCATTCTGTTACAGTCGGACCCGTTTGACCTTCCAGTTTCATAGCAGCATCTTCAGTAGCCGCTAGACAAACTATTTTACCCATTGATGCCGCATTGATAAATCCATTTTCAACTTGGCTGGCAATTTCTTCGCCTTTTGGATGCGAAAGATTAATTGTTGGTTTCCCGAACAATTTATCGCCTTCTTTACGAAAGTCTCCCCACTTAACAACTACACCGCCTTCACGGTCGTGCATCATAAAACCGATAGGGTTTTTTTCAAATCGAGAAAGCTGTAACCCTTCAGTCAACAAACGATAACCGTACACATTAACGCTATTATCTGTCAAACAAAATTCTTTATCGATTTTCTTAAACTTATCCATGGAGTTATAATTACAATGCAAACTTGCGAATGTTTATAAACCCTTGAAAATAAGTGTGCAAACCTTGCAGAGTTATTTTAATATAGGTCTGTTTTTAGTCAATTTTGTCTCGTTATAAACGAGATAGACAATGGGAATTTCCAAGAAACAGGAGCGAGAATATGCACGAATACTATATGTAAGCGAGCGTTTAACGTTCAAAGACATAGCGGAACGTGTAGGAGTTACCGAAAAGACAATTGGCAAATGGGCTGAACTGGACAATTGGGATAAACTCCGTAAATCGTTATTGACTACTCGTCAATCTCAATTAATACATTGGTACAACCAATTAGAAGCAATAAACCTAGCCATTGAAGAACGTGGCAACATTCCAACTAATGCCGAAGCCGATACGATGAGCAAGATTACCTCTAACATTCAAAAGTTAGAAGTTGAAATAAGTTTGGGCGAGTATGTTCAAGTAACTAAAAAAATACTAGAATTCATTCAAACGGTTGATTTAGATGCGGCAAAAATGTTAACCAAATATGCCGACGAGTTCATTAACTCCAAATTAAAAAATGGTTAAAAAAGTAAGCGATAAGGAATATTTAGATCTATGGCGGGAGTTCTGTGAAAACATGGACAACGCTACACCTATTGACCTAAACGAAAGCCGAACCGACAAAATTAAAAGGGTTAAGCATTTAGAGGCTAACCCCGAAGAATGGTTTAAATATTACTTCCCTAATTACTATACCAGCGAACCCGCTGAATTTCATAAAAAAGCAACCAAACGAGTATTGTCTAATTCGGAGTGGTACGAAGTACGTTCATGGGCGAGAGAACTGTCTAAGTCGGGTCGTACTATGATGGAGGTTCTTTTTTTAGCCATGACGGGTAAAAAAAAGAATATACTTCTTATTTCCAATTCCGCAGATAATGCCGAAAGGTTGCTTTTACCATACAAAGGAATTTTAGAACGAAACAATAGAATCATTGCAGATTATGGTGTTCAAAAGAAAGTAGGCTCTTGGGAAGCTAACGAGTTCAAAACACGTAAAGGCGTTTCTTTTCGTGCTATTGGTGCGGGGCAGTCACCCCGTGGAACACGTAACGATGCCAGTCGTCCCGATGTTATCCTGATTGATGATATTGACACCGACGAATTTTGCCGAAATATCGAGCTCGTAAAGGAGCGTGTAAAGTGGATAGAACAGGCGTTGATACCAACCCGATCTATTTCTAACGGTTTACTGCTTATTGCCTGTGGCAACATTATTTCTAAATACTGTTGTATTACCGAGATGGGCAAGAAAGCCGATAAATGGGAAGTAATCAATATTCGGGATAAAGAAGGAAAATCTACTTGGCCACAAAAGAATACTGAAGACATGATTGATCGTGTCCTTTCGTCTATTAGTTATGAAAGTTATCAAAAAGAATACTTCAACAACCCAATGGATGGTGGCGACACCTTCAAAGACATTCTCTTTGACAAATGTTCGCAACTGCGCCATTGTGATAGTGTGGTTATTTATGCTGACCCTGCACCATCTAACTCTGACAAAACCAATGCCAGTAGTAAAGCTATTGTAATTGTAGCTACTAAAGGAATTGATTATTTTGTTTATAAAGTTTGGGTTGACCAAATGAGTAACTCCCAGTTCTGCGAATACCTTTTTGAAGCGCATGACATTTGCAAAAAGGCAGGCGTTGACCCAATCTATATATGGATTGAAAATAATTCACTACAAAATCCATTCTATGAACAAGTGATTTTACCACACATTTATAGAATTGGCAACGAAAGAAAAACTTTTTTGCCTATTCGTCCAGACGATAGAAAAAAACCCGAA
>CAISUR010000349.1 GCA_903888655.1 uncultured Bacteroidota bacterium
AACTAAAATTTAACAAAAAAAAGGTTAAGCTAATTTTTTATCTAAATTCTCTTTAATTGCTGCCAAAAATCCTTCGGTGGTCAAATAATCATCAGAAGTTAGTCCTACTGGTTTTACTAACATAGCTAAATCTTTAGTCATTTTACCACTTTCAACAGTTTCAACGCAAACTTGTTCTAATTTTAAACAAAAATCAACCAATTCCTGATTTCCATCTAATTTACCTCTGTGCTCTAAACCTCTTGTCCAAGCAAAAATAGAAGCAATTGGATTGGTTGAGGTTGCTCTTCCTTTTTGGTGCTCTCGGTAATGACGTGTTACAGTTCCATGAGCTGCTTCTGCTTCGACAGTTTTTCCATCTGGAGTCACTAACACTGATGTCATTAATCCTAGAGATCCAAATCCTTGTGCTACAGTATCTGATTGAACATCACCATCATAATTTTTACAAGCCCAAACAAAACCGCCATTCCATTTCATGCAAGAAGCTACCATGTCATCGATAAGTCTGTGTTCATATACCATTCCGTTGGCTTCAAAATCTGCCTTGTAATGCTCTTGGTAGACTTCTTCAAAAATATCTTTAAACCTTCCATCATAAGCTTTCAGAATAGTGTTTTTTGTAGAAAGGTATAAGGGCCATTTTTTAGTCAAAGCCATTTGAAAAGATGAATGTGCAAATCCGTAGATACTTTCATCAGTATTATACATTGACATGGCAACACCATCACCTTTAAAATCATATACATTCCAGGTAGTAGTTTCTCCTACCTCATTGGTGAACGACATAGTCAAAGTTCCTTTTCCTTTAATCACTTTATCGGTAGCTTTATATTGATCTCCGAAAGCGTGACGTCCAATTACAATTGGTTTTGTCCATCCTTGAACATAACGTGGTACGTTTTTCATTATAATTGGTTCACGAAAAACAGTGCCTCCAACAATGTTACGTATTGTGCCGTTTGGAGATTTCCACATTTCAGATAAACTAAATTCCTTAACTCGTTCTTCGTCTGGAGTTATAGTGGCACATTTAATTCCTACATTATATTTTTTAATAGCTTCTGCTGAATCAATTGTAATTTGATCTTTAGTTGCTTCTCTACTTTCTATTCCTAAATCATAATATTTAATATCTAAATCAAGATAGGGAAGTATTAATTGTTCTTTAATAAAGCTCCAAATAATTCGAGTCATTTCATCACCATCCAATTCTACTACTGGATTGGCTACTTTAATTTTTGCCATTTTCTATAAGGTTTGTTGTTTGTTATTTTAAATTTCGCGATAGCAAATATAATAATAAGATAGTAATTACGATAAAGTTGAACGGCTATAACGATTGAATTATGAATTTCATATTTAAACTTATTAAAATTGTGAATTTCATAATTAATACAAGATTTTTTAACATAAAAAAAGCTCCGATAAAATCGAAGCTTGTTTTATAAATTGAAAGTTTAAAATTATCTTCTTCTTTCTTTAATTTTTGCTTTTTTACCAGTAAGCTCTCTAAAGTAGTAGATACGTGCTCTTCTAACTTTACCTCTTTGGTTCAATTCAATTTTTTGCAATGCAGGCATGTTAACTGGAAAAATACGCTCCACACCAACTGCTCCAGACATTTTACGGATTGTAAAAGTTTCAGTAATTCCTGAACCTTTTCTTTGAATCACAACTCCTTTAAAAAACTGTGTTCTTGTCTTTTCACCTTCTTTAATTTCGTAGTAAACAGTGATAGTATCACCAGCTCCGAATGTAGGGAAATCTTTTTTTGTTGATAATTCGTTATTAACGAAATCTACTAAATTTGCCATTTTTAATGCTAATTATGGTTTAAAATCTGAACAACATTCACGGTTTTCGCCAGAGGTTGATCAAATAAGAGCGCAAATGTAAACATTAATTCATAATTAACAATGGATAATTTGTAAATTTTTGAACTCGATAATTGACTATTTTCAATCATTCATTTTCAAGTAAATCGGGTCGTCGATTTTTGGTGTGTTCATAAGCCATATCCTCGCGCCATTTATCAATTTTAGCAAAGTGACCACTAGTCAACACTTCTGGAACCTTCCAGCCTTTGTAATCTGCTGGTCGAGTGTAAATAGGACCCGAAAGTAAATTATCTTGAAAACTATCCGTCAATGCAGAAGTTTCATCTGAAAGAACTCCCGGAATTAACCTAATAATTGCATCACAAAAAACAATAGCACCGACTTCACCTCCACTTAACACATAATCTCCTATTGAAATTTCTTTAGTTATAAAATGGTCCCTAACCCTTTGGTCAACCCCTTTATAATGTCCACACAGGATAATAATGTTTTCATACATAGAAGCAGTATTTGCCATTTTTTGATTTAATGTTTCTCCATCTGGCGACATATAGATTATTTCATCATAGCTTCTTTCATTTTTCAAATGTGTAATGCAAGCATCAATTGGTTGAATTGTCATCACCATTCCAGCACCACCACCAAACGGATAGTCATCAACACTTTTTTGTTTGTTGGTTGTATAATCTCTTAAATTGTGAAAATGAACCTCTACTAATTTTTTTTCAATAGCACGTTTCATGATTGACGCCTCAAATGGGCTTTTTAATAATTCGGGTAAGACTGTAATAATATCA
>CAISUR010000350.1 GCA_903888655.1 uncultured Bacteroidota bacterium
AGTACATTCCGGTTTTCAAACCACTTTGCCAAGCATAGAAATGCATAGAAGTTAATTTTGCATAGTTTGCATCTTGCATAAACAAGTTAAGCGATTGAGATTGGTCAATGAAATAACCTCTGTGGCGCGACATATCGATAATGTCTTTCATAGACATTTCCCAAACCGTTTTATATAATTCTTTTAAATCATCAGGAATATTTAAGTTTTGAACAGAACCATTCTCTCGCATGATTTCTTGTTTCAACGTTTCGTTCCACAATCCTCTTTCTACTAAATCGTTCAATAAGTGTTTGTTTACCACAATGAATTCTCCAGATAGTACTCGTCTAGTATAAATATTAGAAGTGTAGGGTTCAAAAGCTTCGTTGTTTCCAAGAATTTGTGAGGTAGAAGCTGTTGGCATTGGCGCTACTAACAACGAGTTTCTCACACCGTGTTCCATAACTTCTGTTCTCAAACTTGCCCAATCCCAACGACCTGAAAGTTCTTCGTCTTTGATGTTCCAAAGGTTGTGTTGGAATTTTCCCTCTGAAATAGGAGAACCTTTAAAAGACGAATACGGTCCTTCTTCTTTAGCCATTTCCATAGAAGCGGTTACAGCAGCAAAATATAAGGTTTCAAAAATATCTTGGTTCACTTGTTTGGCCTCGTCGCTGGTAAACGGTAGACGCATCATGATAAAAGCATCTGCTAGACCTTGTACACCCAATCCTACTGGGCGGTGACGCATATTAGAATTTTCGGCTTCTTTAACCGGATAGTAATTTCGGTCGATTACTTTATTTAAGTTTCGAGTTACACGCTTGGTTACGTTGAATAACAATTGGTGGTCAAATGTGCCATTTTCCACAAACATTGGCAATGAAATTGATGCCAAATTACACACCGCAATTTCGTCTGCAGAGGTGTATTCCATAATCTCGGTACACAAGTTAGACGAGCGAATGGTTCCCAAATTCTTTTGGTTCGATTTTCGGTTTGCGGCATCTTTGTACAACATGTAAGGCGTACCCGTTTCAATTTGAGATTCTAATATTTTTTCCCACAATTCACGTGCCTTAACGGTTTTTCTTCCTTTTCCAGCGGCTTCGTAAGACGTGTATAATGCTTCAAATTCGTCGCCATAAACGTCGCATAAATCCGGACATTCATTCGGACACATTAAGGTCCAATGACTGTCTTCTTCTACACGTTTCATGAATAAATCGGAAGTCCACATCGCAAAAAACAAATCTCTAGCACGCATTTCTTCTTTACCCGTATTCTTTTTCAAATCTAAAAACTCGAAAATATCGGCATGCCAAGTTTCTAAGTAAATTGCAAAACTTCCTTTGCGTTTTCCTCCACCTTGATCTACATATCGAGCGGTATCATTGAACACACGCAACATCGGAACAATTCCGTTCGAGGTTCCGTTCGTGCCACGAATATACGAACCAGTAGCACGCACATTATGAATTGATAATCCGATTCCACCTGCCGATTGCGAGATTTTTGCCGTCTGTTTCAAAGTATCGTAAATCCCATCAATACTATCATCTTTCATCGTTAATAAGAAACACGATGACATTTGTGGCTTTGGAGTTCCAGCATTGAAAAGGGTTGGAGTAGCGTGTGTAAAGAATTTCTTCGACATTAAGTCGTACGTTTCAATTACGGAATCCAAATCATTTAAGTGAATTCCAACCGAAACACGCATTAACATGTGTTGCGGACGTTCTACAATTTTACCATTAATTTTCAACAAATACGAGCGTTCTAAAGTTTTAAAACCAAAATAATCGTAGTTGAAATCGCGGTTATATATAATATGAGAATTTAAAAATTCAGCATTTTCTTGAATTACGTTATGTACTTCTTCAGAAAGCAACGGAGCTTCTTGATTGGTTCTTGGGTTTACATAATGATACATTTCATTCATCGTTTCTGAGAATGATTTGTTGGTGTTTTTGTGTAAGTTAGATATGGCAATACGTGCCGCTAATTGTGCATAATCAGGGTGCGAAATCGTCATCGAAGCCGCTGTTTCTGCAGCCAAATTATCCAATTCTGACGTAGTAACTCCGTCATACAATCCTTCAATCACTCGCATGGCTACCTTTACAGCATCTACTCTATCGTTTAAACCATAGCATAGTTTTTTTATTCTATCGGTGATTTTGTCAAACATTACCGGCTCTTTGTGGCCGTCTCTTTTTACTACGTACATAAGTTTTGTTTTTTTGTGAAATAGAAAATCCCTTCGCTATTTCGGGTTATTTGTAATTTATGCTGAACTCGTTTCAGCATCTTTTTTTTGTAGCTAATCCAGCTTTTCGCTCTATCTCCGATTTTCAAAAAACTACAGGCAAAGCCTTTGTTTTTGTCCATCGGAGGATGCCGCTGCAATCTGGGCTAACCTCATATAATGGTTCGGTAATTTTTGTAAACGTTGTTGTTTGTTTTAAAGAATCTGAAACGAGTTCAGATTAAAAATCGGCGTCGAAACTAATTTTACTCGATTCTGCATCCGAATTCATAACACCTGCTTTTTGGTATTCGGCAACGCGTTTTTCAAAGAAATTGGTTTTTCCTTGAAGCGAAATCATGTCCATAAAATCAAATGGGTTTGATGAATTGTACACTCTATCGCAACCTAATTCTACTAACAATCTATCGGTAACAAATTCTAAATATTGGGTCATCAAAGTGGCGTTCATTCCGATTAAACTTACAGGAAGCGATTCGGTGATGAATTTTCTCTCGATGTCTAAAGCATTGGTTAGAATTTCTGTAATTCGTTCTTTGGGAACTTTATTTACAATATGGTTTCGGTGTAAATGCACCGCAAAGTCACAATGCATTCCTTCGTCACGAGAAATTAATTCGTTAGAAAAAGTCAAACCAGGCATCAATCCACGTTTTTTTAACCAGTAAATAGAACAAAATGAACCTGAGAAAAAGATGCCTTCTACCGCTGCAAAAGCAATCAAACGTTCTGCAAATGAATCGGATTCAATCCATTTCAAAGCCCATTCGGCCTTTTCTTTGATTGCAGGAAAAGTTTCGATAGCATGAAACAATTCGTGTTTCTCAGCCTCGTCTTTTACATAAGTATCAATCAACAACGAATAGGTTTCGCTGTGAATATTTTCCATCATCAATTGAAATCCATAGAAAAACTTAGCTTCTGGATATTGCACTTCGCTTACAAAATTCTCGGCAAGATTTTCGTTTACAATTCCGTCGGAAGCTGCAAAAAA
>CAISUR010000351.1 GCA_903888655.1 uncultured Bacteroidota bacterium
ATTTTAGATGAAATTAAAAAGAAATTAAATTAGCGAATCATAGCAAAATGACCTTTTACTTCGGGTGAATTTTCATCAATTTTATATACATACCAATAATCATCAGAAATTAAATTCTTACCGTTTAAGGTTCCATCCCAAGAATATTTGGTTGAATTTAATTGAGTAATTAATTTTCCATACCTGTCGTATATTTTCACTTCAGCTTTTGGGTAATACGATAACCCTCTAATGTACCAATTATCATTATTTCCATCATTATTTGGAGTAAAAAACTTAGGAATTGATATCACTATAAATTTCCTAGAGTCTGTCCCACACCCATTTTTTTCTCTTACGTACGCCATATAAAGTCCCCCGTCTAAAACATTAAATTGGTTCGAAGATTGATAGTTTACACCATCGATGGAATAGTCAAAATCTCCCGTTGATTCCGTAGTTATTATGGCAAGTGAATCATTAATTTGTATGTCAGATATAAAAGGAGAATTATGTGTAATAATAGTAAAGTTCTTGGTTTTAGAGCAATTTTCAGGCGATGGCGTTGTGATAGTAACGGAATAATTAGCCAGCCCGTTTGTTGTAATTGTTTGCGATGTAGCTCCAGTAGACCATAAATATGACATACCAGGATTATCTGCGTTCAAAGTTATTACTTCGCCGCTACAAATTTTAAAAGTTTCGTCTGAAACAATTGGCGAAACATAGACATTAATTTCAATGGGAACTCTATCGGATAAACAACCATTATAATTAGCTTCGGCATAGAAAGTAGTATTTTGATGAATATTAGGAACTACAAAATGAGTGCCTAAAAAGAAATAATTTGGATTAGTTAAACTATCATACCATAATAATATACCTGACGTTGTCTCAACATCGATAACAGTATAACTTTCATCACACATATAATAAGGCGATGAATACGTTAAAGTTGGTTTAGGTGTTACATGCGCAGTTATTGGAATTCGTATGGTATCAGGACAGTTATCGGAATGTGCAACAGCATAAAAATCTGTTGTTGATGTAATCGTTGGCGTTATAAAATCATTTCCTGTTGCTATTAAATTTCCTGCTATTGCACTATCATACCAGTATACCGTGCTCGTATTGGATGTTGCGTGTAAATGAACAGTTCCCGAGCCGCAAATCGTTTCCGTACTCGATGAAGTTATGGATGGAATAGTAATGGTAGTTTTAGTCGAAATATGTAAAATTGGGTCTCCGGGCATGCCTCCATATTCTACAATATATCCTTTTGGCTGATAATTACCAGAAGCATCTCCAGTATTTGACAAATCATTCCAAGAACCTGGAATTCCAACACCTGGTGCAGTGATGTGTGCATAATTTTCATTACCTCCCATATTATTAGGTTCTCCGGTATTCCAAAAAGCAAATGTTGAGGTATAGCCCGTAAAATTACCATTCCAAAAAATTGTGCCATTTTCAGGACCAGTCATCCATTTCCATGTCCCTTCTGATTGTTCGTCACTACCACCAATCCAACCAGCTCCTGAGGCTTGCGTTCCTGCAAGTTGTGCTTCATCATCAGCAGTAATGGTTGCTAAATATCCTTGTAATCCATAATACGTTGAAGCTTGAGCTAAATTTTTTGCGTCAGACCATGTTACTCCAATATTCGGAATATACTGATAATAATGTCCATTAGAAGGTAAATAATTAGCTTGTCCGATCGAAATTGAAAAAGTTCTTGAACCACTCGGATTAGAGGAATTATTAGAATATTCCACATCTTCTATGGCTAAAGTTAAATCAGCGTATGTAGGCTGACCTGAAATGCCCGTTAAAGTTAACTTTCCGGTGTTGCTATCCCAACTACTTGTTATTGTTGGATGCGTACCTGTGAGCGTTAATAAATCTTGTCCAAAAACATAACCGGTAGAAATTTGTATGTAAACTGCATCGACCCCTATGTCATCTGGGTCAAAGAAGTTCATACTTGTAGCAATTTTCATGGATGTTCCATTGCAATATATTTGATCTCCTGAAGCCGTTAAAATTGGGGCAATATTTGTGGATTGACCATAAATAAAACATTGAACTAATAA
>CAISUR010000352.1 GCA_903888655.1 uncultured Bacteroidota bacterium
ATGAAGCAGGTTGTCGCTCTCAATTAGAAAGTATTATTAATAACGAACGCCAATTAAAGCAATTAGAGTTTGTAAACAAATGGCAAGAAGTGTCAAACGAATATCGTCTACCATTTTCAACAGAAAGTTTTCTTTTAGCTCTTGGAGCTACAACAGGAGAAACCAACAGGCTAACAGGAGAAGGAATTGTAATGAAAATTGAAGGTCAAAAAATGTTCTACGACAATTTCGATTTGAATTTCAGAAAGCTTAACCACATCGACTGGCAGGTTCGCTACAATCCAAACGATTTGTCCGAGGCAATGGCAATGAGTGAAAACGGGCAGTATAGATTTATATTAGAGCCTAAATACATTCAACCAATGGCACTAGCCGAACAAGTAGAAGGCGACGCTATGCAACGCCAACGCATCAAAGAATTTAATAACGAAGTTACCAGCTTCATCACTAACGAAAGACAACACAATCACGAAATACTACAACCGCTTTGGCAAAATCCTTTATTGAATGATACACTAGGAAAGCACTTGTTAGTGAACTCCAACGGTCAGCATAAAGACCAACGTAACGAGCAAAGAAGCATTCAAGCTAAAGCCGAAAAGGTTTCTTTAAAACAAGAAACCGAATTACAAAAAGAAACTGCCAAAACATGGCAACAAGAACAAGCCGAATATATTAACCAACAAGTAGACATAAACCAATATTTATAATGGAACATTCAGTAAAACAGGAAATAGTAGCAAGCCTAAAAAACTACATGCAACTTCACAACATGAAGCCAGCAGACGTGGCGAGTAAAACAGGAGTTAACCCGGGTTACTTGAGTTTAATTTTAAAAGAAAACTCCAATTTCATGTACCAGTCAGGAGCAGACAGCGGTTTTATTAATCCAAAACACTTCTACGCTCTCGCGGAACTTTGCGGACATAAAGTAGAGAAGCAGTACTGGCAGTTACAACCAACGCCACAAATGAATACCGTTATGGCACACTTGCAGTCAGCAAAAGAAGCCACACAAATAATTACACTAATTGGAGAAACAGGTTGCGGGAAATCATTCTCATGCGAGTTATTTACTTCCAAAAATCCTCTTGACACCTTCATTGTAACAGCAGGCTCCAGCGACTCACTCAACGATTTATTAAACAAAATCGTAGATGCGCTAAAAATTCACGGTTCATCAGTAACCAAATCATCTAAAATAAGATCAATTGCAGAAAAGCTACGAATGTTAACTTTTCAAGGCTATAAACCAATGTTAATCATTGATGAAGCCGAATTTTTAAAGCAACCTGCCTTGTGCGCCATCAAAGGAATTCACGATTACATTAAAAACTATTGTTCTATAATTTTAATAGGAACCGACCAGTTAGTAACCAATATTGATCGCTTCAAAAAAAGAAATCAATCGGGTATCCCACAATTTCACCGACGTATTAAAATGGGATTGCGAATCATTCCAAACATCAATAGTCAGTTTTCAATTTTCATCAACGATATAGAAGATAAAGAGTTGAAAAAGTTTCTATTAAGAAACTGCAACAATTATGGAGAGTTACACGACATTTTAGTGCCATCAATGCGAGAAGCCGATAGGTTGAATTGTGAGTTAAACATGAGTTTAGTAAGAAGATTATTAAACCTTCCATCGGGTGACTTGTTATGGTAGCCAAAATTCCAAAAGTCCTTACCGTTGCGAATATTATTAATCAAAAGGTAACAAGGATACAATTTACTGGCGAATGGTTTCAAGCTTTTAAACAACCGCAAAACAAAGGTTTTTGGTTTATCTACGGAGTGTCAACCTCTGGTAAATCAACCTTTACAATGATGCTTTGCAAAGCTCTTGCACTATTGGGGTTCAATGTGTTCTACAACTTACTAGAAGAAGAGACAGACGATACCGATTTCATTGATAGAATCAATTTGTTACAAATGAATGAGGTAGAAAATAAGTTTTGGGCAAGGAGCTACAACTATAACGAGCTAGTTGCTTACTTAAAAAAGAACTCCAAAATCAATGTAATTGTAATTGATAGCGCAACCTACTTCTTTGACAATTTCGACCAGTATTTAGAATTTAAAAAGATGTTTAAAAATAAGATAGTGATAATTACGGGACATGCACAAGGAAAGAATCCAAAGTCATCATTAGAAGATTCTATAAGCTTCGATGCCAAAATGAAAATATACGTTAACGGATACCTAGCACTTTGCAAAGGTAGAACTATCGGACCCAATGGCGGGCGATTTATAATTTGGAAAGAAGGTTATAACAGATTAAACGGAGATAACAGCTAAAACAATTGATTATGCAAACAACAGAAAATTTAAAGCAACTATTCGAGGCGGGTTTACCCTTTGAAGATTTCAAATTTGAACTTTACATGTTATGGTGCGAAAGTGTCACACTTACTACTCGTGAATTTCAGCAAGTATTGGCAAACGCCAAAGTGGCTAATTGGTTCAAGCAAGAACTATCTAAAAATGAAAAGGAATATGTCTTTTTAATTCAAAATTACATGACTATGAGTATTGAAGATAGAACAGAGCTTTACATCCGCTGCATCTTTAATTTATTTTCAAGATTTCCACAACCTCTTTTGGAGGAAGCAAAAAAGAGAGATGGCAAAGCTCAAAAGATAGATTATTCAATTGTAAATCAAAACTGATGCTTACCAACAACTTCGCTATCATTCGGGAAATCGAATCCCAAATCATTCAAATCGACATTAAGTTACGAAAAGAAGAAAACGGCTCGGTAACCGAATATGTAAAGCTTTTAAACGAAAAAAGGCAGTTACAAGAACTATTAAAACAAGAAAAAAAAGAGTAATAAAAACAATTAAAAATGAGCACACAAAAACAACCAGTAGATTTAAGCACACTGTCGCTTGAAGAATTAAAAAAAGAATTAGAAAACAGAGAGAATGCCAAAAATGCCGACCGTGAGGCATACAAAGAGCTAGTCAAAGAAATCGTTCCCAAGGCGATATTTAAACTCGCTATGGCTTCCGAGGTATTGTCTAATGCCAAAACAGAAACCTTCCAATTTTTTGAAGATATTCTAAAATTAAAGGCAAATGCTTACGGCATCAAAGAAGGACAGCAAACGCACACTTTTTCAACCGAAACGGGTGAGATTACAATTGGTTACCGAATCAATGACGGTTGGGATGACACCGTTAACTCCGGAATTGCCAAAGTAGAAAAATACATTACGTCATTATCCAACTCGCCCGAAACTGCCGCCCTGGTTAAAATGGTTTTCAACCTCCTTAAAAAGGATGCTAAAGGCAATTTAAAAGGTTCACGAGTGTTAGAACTTCAAAAGCTAACCAAAGAGTTTAATAACGCCGAGTTTACCGATGGTGTAAATATAATAGCCGATAGCTACAAGCCTGTGCGCTCGGTTTGGTTTATTGACGCTACATTAATTGACGAGCATGGCAATAAAACTCCAATTCCTTTGAGCATTTCGTCAGTTGATTTTTCTCAAGGATACGAGTTCAATTTTTATAACGATAATACTTCTCAAGATGGCGGTACAGATTCACAAGATTAACCACGATGTTTTTGAAGTAAACGGTAAAACAATTACCAAAGACATGGATGGTAATTGGATAGCTCAAGAAGAGCTAACCACCAAAGAGTTGGAGTTTTTTAGAGAGCACATTAATGCCAATCATACACAAGAAAGTTAGTTGTAGTTGGTATCCCGAGCATGAAGGTTCTTGCAGGTTCGAATCCTGCCTCGGGAACAAACATTTAAACAAAAACAAAATGAGTACACCAAAAGCAGCCTATCAGGTAAAAATCGCATTAACTCCCGAAAACAAAAAAGACTTTAAAACCGTCAACTTTTCGGGGTTAGTCATCGCCACCGACCAAGCCAAAGCCGTTGAGTTAGCGATGGATAAAATGAAAGAATTTACAGAAAAACAAGAAGTCGTAATGATACCCAAATTAATTTCTTGTTTAAAAATTAGATGCGAATTTATGTTAGTACAACAAGATCCAGTAAAAGATGACAGCAAAGACTAAACAACCAGTTGTCTATGGCGATGATTTGCCAATAACAGCATTCCAAATCAAACGCATTCGTCAGAATTGCAATTTTGACGAAGACATAAAGGAAGAATGGGTACAATGGGTTACGGGCGATGTTAATCGCACCAGTTTAAAAAGCCTTACACAGGCGCAAGCGGTTAAAATTATACGTCAGCAAACTGGCGAGCCACAACCAAAAGAGCAAACCGTAAACTTTGGCACGTTCGATTTAAAGAATCAAAAACACAAACTGATACTCTCATTAGTTCGTCAGAACCAATGGACAAAGCAACACAGTCGCCACGGCGAAGTTGCCGACATGGATGGAGCATTTGCCTCATGGCTTCAATCAGATAGAAGCCCTGTAAATAAACCTTTATTAAAAATGACACCCGAAGAAACTGAAAAAGTCATCAAGGCACTTGGAGGCGTTGTAAGTTCTAAATATAAAAAGCGATGAGCCGATTTACAAAAGCAAAAATCAAGCGAAATTGTTTGCACCTGGATAAAAGAATAATGGTTATACAATCGCCAGCAACTTGCGAAACAATTGTAACAATTTGCAATTATTGTAAAAAACAATTAACCGAACCTAAAACCGACTGCAGATGAATTCAATTAAACTACAATTAACTCCTCGACAATTAAACACTATCGCTTATACGTTTAATGGTCTTAAAACCATTCACCCAAAGACTAAAGAAGAAAGAACTGCCCGAAGTATTCTTCTTGAATTGAGCCTAAAATTTCAAAAGAAAAACCTCGAGGTTAGCCAAAAAGAAAATTTATTTTCTAATAAAAAAAAGGCAGCTTTCACGCTAAAATATCATGAGGCTTTCTATTTGGAATATTATTTAAACCTAATACAAAACTTCCCATTGAGCGAGTATGATCAAAACTGTGTCAATTTCATTAAATCAACTTTAAATCAAAAATTAGCATGAAAAAAACAATCTACATAGCTGGTAAAGTAACAGGTTTACCACAAAAAGAAGTTACCGAAAAATTTTCTTATGTTCAAATGAATCTCGAACGATTTGGTTTTAAAGTAGTAAACCCAATTGAGGTCGTGGGCGACTGGAACACCACATGGGATGTAGCAATGAAAAAATGTATCAAAGCATTAGTCGATTGTGATGCCGTTTACCTTATGGACTGCCACACAGATAGCGTGGGCGCAATGATAGAACTACAATTAGCGGTAAATCTTAAAATTCCATGCGTTAATAATATTTTTAAACTCGCCGATTTATGGAAACAACGTACACAGTGAAGTCCAAAAATTCCGATAACGTTTGGACGTTTAAATATGATTTAAACGGGCATTTATTACAATTTAATAGACTTGAAGGCGTGCTGTCTAACAATCAGGTGAATTGGTTTTTTTTTTTAAGGTAAATTCCCTTACTATGAGGATCAAATTAAAGAGTGGATCAAAAATTTAAAGCAAAACTTTGAAATTACAATTGGCACACCCGATTTATCATTCGAAGCACTTTGGAACTTATATAACTACAAGATTAAACGTGTCGAGGCGGAAAAGTGTTTCAATAAACTAAAACCTGCAGATATAATTAAGCTCTTTATAGAGGTCCCAAAATACAATAAGTATTTGACTAAAAAAAACCACGACAAAGCGCATTTATCAACCTTTATAAATAAGAAAATGTTTGAAGATGATTTTAGTAGGGTATAACGTTGATTCTTTGCGAGGTTTTTCGGAGTGGCACAAAACCAAACTTCGGATTAAGACCCAAGCAAAACAAATACAAAACCAAGAATGAATTTATAAACCAATCCGAAAATCATCGCAAAGAATGTGTTATGAGTAGGCTACATATTTACAATGATTATGAATTATGAAGATTTTTTAGAAAAAACAAAAAAGTTGAGTGATAATTATTATTCTGAACTTAATAAAATTAGGGATGATTTTGTAAAAACAAATAGGGAATTTCAAAATGGACAATTAGTAAATATTGATTTTTGGAGTCCAGAATATGGAGACGAAAAAGAAAAAGGATTTGTTAGACGTGCTGGATTGCGAGGAGATGATACAATTTCTTATCATTTTAACAAAGTTAGAAAAGATGGTAAAGAGAGTAAATCCCCTCTTATTTTACCAAAAGGAAATATTGTAAAAAAAGTATATTATGATTGAAAATATAAAAGCAGGCGACACAATAGAGTTTTACACTTGTTGTAATGCTGACAGAAAATTATTCAGAGGAAAAGTTGAGTATAAAGACTAATTAGAATTCATCACTATTGTAGATGGAAAGCAATATAATCTTAAACGTTTGGTCGATATTGTAATTGTCGACAAAGTTGCTCAATAGCTTACTCATAACGGATTGGTGCTTTGCGAGGTTTTTCGAAGTGACACAAAACCAAGCTTCAGTTAATCACTAAAAAAACCAAGTACGCACAAACAATTAAATTAACCTAAAGCCGAAAATCATCGCAAAACACTTGTTATCACTTCGGCTTTTTAAGAAAAAATATTAATCAATTAAATATAAAACAAATGAAAAAAATTGAAGATTTATGGGTAAAAGTATCCTATGAGGTACGTTTAGGAGATTTAGAAATGCCACAAGAAGTTTTTAGCGAAATTATTGAGGCAAACGGAAGAGATATTGATACTATGGGAGGATTAGATAAATATCCAAAAGCCTCTGAATGGTTATCAGAGAACATTGAAGAGGCTGATTGTATGGAATGGAAAGCGGAAGTTATCGAGTTACGTGAAGCTGAGTGATAACGGTTTTGCTTTATGCAGGTGGGGATTTCGGAGAACAAATTTTCAACCTACTACTAAAGCTAAATCGAAGAACTGAACTTGATTAAACCACGTCAGCCCACTTGCTTAAAGCATTTGTTAGTGGCTGCCGTTTCACGATAAACCTTCTGGGCGGAGGAATAAAACCCACAAAATAAAAAAATGAGTGTATCAGTAGAAATGCCAAAGTACAAAAGCCATAAAGAAGTATGGGCTTTAAAAATTAAATCCATTGTAAGAGATGGAGAAGGTGAAAATCGTGAAAGCGATGGAAGTGCAATTATTACACCTGAAGAAGAAGGTTATGCACCTTTTAGAGTTGAAGGAGATTATTTGCATAAACACAAACCACAAGCAGGCGGTTATTATGTAGTTTACAAAGATGGCTACAAATCATTTTCACCTGCCGAAGCGTTTGAAGAAGGAAACACTTTAATAAAAGAAACCACCTTTTTAGAACGATTGATTAACGAGGAAAAAGAATTGGGAGAAAAGATTGTAGGATTAAACAAAGGCTTACAAACAGATGGATTTGCAGATAAAGTTGGCTATTACCAATTTGAGTTATTGAATTTGCAACATAGCAATATGATTGCTTACAGACGTGTTTTGATTATGCGAATTAATGATTTAGGTAAAGCTGGTCAAAAATCGTAAACTTATTGTGGTTCGTAGGATGCTCTTTAGGAGGGTGTCCTACGGTTGCCACTAACGTTTCGCTTGTATGGTTAGTGCGGAAAAATAAGCCGAATAATTCCATTCAAGACTGAACAATCCAAGTACAAACTGAACAATAAATTAAGCCATAGACCGCATTAACAATACAAGCTGTTAGCGGATGTGGCTTCCACTAAACTTCTGGGCGGAGTGATAAAACCCAAAACAAATATATTATGAAAAATTTAGTAGCTGGACACACTTACGAGTTGTCAAATTTTGAAAAAAAAGACGAAAAAGGACAAGTATTACAATTCATCCACAAAGAACCAATTGAAGAAGGTTCAACAGAATTAAAAACTATTTCAGATGGAACAACAAATGAAGAAGTTTTAGAAGCCTTGATTAATCGAATGAATTTCTTAAATGGTAAATTTCCTTGTAGAGAAAATTCAATTGTAATTACACATTTGGAAACTGCTTTATTATGGTTAGAAAAAAGAACTAACGATAGGATTAAGCGAAATGTAGAAGGAAAAAACGAAAAGTAATTTTCAAGTTACGGTTTGGCGGTATTACTTCGGTTCTACCGCCATATCCGCTAACTACTGTATAAAAGCAATTCAATAAATTCAACTAAATGGATAAGCCAATATTATCAAACAACGGCAAGAAGTTAAATGACTTTTTAGATTTAAAAATGTATACAGGTGATTTCACAAATGATGACTTAGTTCAATTTATTGAATCAGCTGGTAGGTACTTGAACTTACAAACTATTCCAGACTACGCAAAAGAACATAAAATGAGCTATCAAGGAGTAAGAGATTACAGAAATATTGTAACAATTTTTAATGTGAAATTTGTAATTGACAA
>CAISUR010000353.1 GCA_903888655.1 uncultured Bacteroidota bacterium
ACATTACGGTCCAAAACAAATTATGGTTAAAAAATCCACCGCCATTATTTCTAACTGCCGCTTTAGTCATATCCAAATTTTTTAGAATATCTTCAATAGATTTTCCTTCCAAATCAGTTCCTGCAATAGCTGCGTTTAAGTTGGTCGTGTATGCATTATGATGTTTAGTGTAATGGATTTCCATTGTTCGTGCATCAATATGAGGTTCTAACGCGTCGTATGCGTAAGGTAATTTTGGTAATTCAAATGCCATGATATTTTTATTATAAGTTAATACTAAAATTGATTTCAAATTTATACATTTATCTTTGTAAAAGAAAATACTTTTTTTACATAATTCTATTGAAAAAACTTATTACCAAACCAAATGATAATTGATTTACAGCCCAAAGAGTTACAAAACGAATGGATAAAATTAGCGCCACTTCAAGAACATGATTTTGATGAATTGTATGAAGTAGCTTCCGATCCGCTGGTTTGGGAACAACATCCTAATACATTACGCTATCAAAAACCAGTGTTTCAAAACTTTTTTGAAGGCGCAATACAATCTAACGGAGCGTTTTTCATCCGTGAAGCAACAACCAACGAAGCTATAGGAAGCAGTAGATTTTATAATTATAATCCCGAAAATAATTCTATTTTAATAGGATATACGTTTTTAGGAAGAAAATTTTGGGGAAACGGCTATAACAAAGCCTTGAAAAAACTCATGATGGATTATGCTTTTCAATTTGTTGACACAATTTACTTCCATATCGGTGCCTGTAATATTCGTTCTCAAAAAGCTATTGAAAAAATAGGAGGAATTAAAATTGATGAATTTGAAGTTACTTATTATGGCGAAGATTCTAAATTGAATTATATTTATCGGATAAATAAAAGTTAAATGCAAAAACCAGCTTTCTCCATATACGACGCATCGGCAGGCTCCGGTAAAACCTATACTTTGGTAAAAGAATACTTAAAAATAATTCTGTTATCCAATAAAAATGATGCTTATAGAAATATCCTTGCCATTACGTTTACCAATAAAGCGGTTCACGAAATGAAAAGTCGTGTGGTGGAAAGTTTATCAGAATTTGCAAAAGACAATCCGTCGGAAAAAGCATTGCAATTGATGCAACACATCAACATAGACACCAATTTGAGTGTGAAAAGCATTCAAGAGAAAGCCAAAAGCATCATTAAAAATCTAATTCACAATTATGCTGCTTTCGATATTTCTACCATCGATAAATTTACTCATAAAGTTATTCGAGCGTTTGCACATGACTTGAATTTGCCGATTACTTTTGAGGTTTCACTTGATACCGAAAACCTATTAACCGAGGCTGTTGACGCCATAATTGCACAAGCGGGTGAAGATGAAACGCTGACCAATTTATTGGTAGATTTCACCATGGAAAAAACCGACGACGACAAGAGTTGGGACGTTTCACGAGAAATTATGAATACCGGGCGATTGATTTTAAACGAAAATAATCGAGAAGAAATTACGCATTTCAACACCAAAACTATTGCCGAATTTGTTGAAATCAAAAACAAACTTACAGAACTTTCAGAGCAAATAGCATCGGAAACAGTTAAGTTGGCAACCGAAGCCTTGTTACTTATTGAAAAAAAAGGCATCGATTTAAAGTCATTTTCATCGGGATATTTTCCAAAACATTTGATTAGTATTCAAGAAGGAAAATTTAATCCTAAAAACAAAACCTATCATGCATTTGAAGATATAAAAATCAATAAATCTGCCAAAGATGGCGCCATTATCGAATCCATTATTCCACAACTTTTAGAATTTTTAGAATCGATTTATAGCAAATTTGAAAAACGTAATTTTTACGAAGCATTTCTAAAAAACATTACACCTCTTTCCTTATTGAATACTGTAAGTAACGAATTAGCAAAAATTCAAAAAGAGCAAAATATTCTTTCTATCGCAGAATTTAATAAGTTGATTAACGAACAAATTCAAAATCAGCCAGCGCCATTTATTTATGAGCGATTAGGCGAACGATATAAGCATTTTTTCATTGACGAATTCCAAGATACTTCCGAGATGCAATGGCAAAATTTAATTCCGCTTATTGACAATGCTTTGGTTAGTGAAGATTTGCAAGGCGAAAGAGGTTCGCTCCTATTGGTTGGAGATCCTAAACAATCTATTTACCGATGGCGTGGCGGAAAAGCCGAACAATTTATCGAATTAAGTAAAGATAAAAATCCGTTTAATGTAGATAAAAAAACGGAACAATTAGAAACCAATTATAGAAGTTATTCGGAAGTCATTAATTTCAATAATAATTTCTTCAGATTTTTATCTAAAGAATTTCAAAATGACGATTACAAAGATTTGTATTTGAATCACAGTCATCAAAAAACGAATGATAAAAAAGGAGGATTCGTATCTATTTCTTTTATTCCAAAATTGGATAAAGAGGAACTCGAGGAAGATACTTTGGATAAAAATGAATTGTATTTAAAAGCAACATTCCAGAAAATTGAAGTATCAAAGGCAAATGGTTTTCGCAATAAAGATCTCGTAATTCTAACTCGAAAAAAAACGCAAGGAACAGCCATTGCCAATTTTTTGACTGAAAACGGAATTCCAATTCTTTCTTCAGAAAGTTTGTTGATTGGTGCATCTTCTGAAGTGCAATGTATTATTCAAATTTTACGTTATTTAAAAAACAATAATGATTTGGAAGCCAAAGCCAATTTCTTATATTATCTAGCAAACAATCAACAAGAACAGCTACCAATTCACGATTTTATTTTTCAAGGAATAGAATTAAAAAATGAAAAGGAATTTCAAACGTGGCTAACGCAATTCGGCTTGGATTTTTCATTTGAAAACAGCCGAAAAAAGTCGTTATATGAAGCAACAGAAACCATTATTGCGAACGTTATTCCAATGCCTAAAAGAAATGCTTACGTTCAATATTTCTTGGATATTGTCTTGGAACGTGATATAAAAAATCAAGCAGGAATTTCCGATTTTCTGGATTATTGGGATAAAAACGGAGAGAAATTAAGCATTCCATCGCCCGAAGGAAACGATGCGGTTCGAATTATGACGATTCATAAATCTAAAGGGCTAGAATTTCCGGTGGTGATTTTTCCTTTCGCCGAGGAAGATTTTGGGAAAGGACCATCAGAAAAAATATGGCTTAATGCTGATGAAGAACTAATTGGTTTGCCTAAGGCTTTGGTTGATAAAAGTAGTAATGTTGAAGGCTATGGTGAAGAAGCAAAAAAAATTTATAATCAAAAGAAACAAGAAGATTTATTAGATATTATCAACGTGTTATATGTTGCTTTAACAAGAGCAGAGGAGCAACTGCATGTTATTTCAGCAATGAATATCAAAAGAGACGGAAGTTTGCCAAATAATTTATCTTCCTTTTTTATAGATTTTCTGCAAGACAAAGGATTTGATCAAACCAATGCTATCTACGAGTTTGGTCAAGCCAAAAAAATATCGACTGACACTAAAACTGAAAAAATAACGCAAGTAATTCCGCAACTATCTTCGGCTCTAAATCCGAAAAGTATCAAAATTGCCCAGCTAGAAAGCATAATGTGGAATACCAAACAACAAAATGCCATTGAATATGGTAACACCATTCACGAAATTCTGTCCTTTGTAAAAACCAAAGACGATATTGATGTGGCGATAACAAAAGCTATCGAAAATGGATTAATGATTTTTACTCAAAAAGAAGAAGTCACCAAAACCATTCACGAAATTGTCAACCATTATGATTTAATAGACTTTTATGCGCAGGGAAATAAAGTGTTGAACGAGCAAACCATTATTCAAAAAGAAGGTAATTTGGTGAAACCCGACAGAATGGTGCTGAATGCTAATAATGAAATTTATTTGTTAGATTATAAAACAGGTTCGCATTTGCCAAAATACAAAGTCCAATTAGATCAATATCAAAATGCCATTGAAGCGATGGGATTTAAAGTGGTGAAAAAATCACTGGTCTATATTGGAGAAGAAATTGATGTTGTAAATTTGTAGCAAATAACAAAATAAATTACATCCCAAAAATAAAAGACTTTCAATTCGTGAAATTCTTATAAAAAAAACTTGGTGACTTTGTGTCTTCGTGGCAAAAAACAATAAACAAAACAAACTAAAATAAATATGTACGGAAAAATTCAACAACATTTACAAAACGAATTAAATACCATAGAACAAAACGGTATTTTCAAAAAAGAACGCATTATAACTTCTCCTCAAGGAGCAGAAATTACAGTTAATGGTGAAACAGTTTTAAACTTTTGTGCCAACAACTATCTAGGATTATCATCACATCCCGAAGTGATTCAAGCTGCCAAAGATGCATTAGATTCTCATGGATTTGGGATGTCATCTGTTCGTTTCATTTGCGGAACACAAGACATTCATAAAACTTTAGAAAAAAAGATAGCCGATTTCTATGGAACAGAAGATACTATTTTATATGCCGCTGCTTTTGATGCTAATGGAGGTGTTTTCGAACCTTTACTAGGAGAAGAAGATTGTATAATTTCTGACAGTTTGAATCACGCTTCTATTATAGATGGAGTTCGTTTGTGTAAAGCGGCACGGTATCGCTATGAAAATTCCAATATGGCAGATTTAGAACAGCAGTTAATCAAAGCAACAGAGGCGGGACATCGTTTTAAATTAATCGTGACTGACGGTGTGTTTTCCATGGATGGATTAGTAGCACCATTGGATAAAATTTGTGATTTAGCCGAAAAATATGATGCTTTAGTAATGGTTGATGAATGTCATGCAGCTGGTTTCATAGGAGCAACAGGAAAAGGCACCCTTGAAGCCAAAGGAGTCATGGGAAGAGTTGATATAATTACAGGAACATTAGGAAAAGCGCTTGGCGGTGCCATGGGCGGATATACTACAGCTAAGAAAGAAATAATTGAAATTTTACGTCAGCGTTCTCGTCCATATCTATTTTCCAATTCGCTAGCACCAGCTATCGTGGGAGCTTCAATTAAAGTATTTGAACTTTTAGAAAAAGACACAACACTTCGTGATCAATTAGAATGGAACACCAATTATTTTAAGCAAGGTTTAAGAAATGCTAAAATTGATTTTATAGACGGAGATTCAGCCATTGTTCCTGTAATGCTTTATGATGCTAAATTATCTCAAATCATGGCAGATGAATTGCTAAAAAAAGGAATCTATGTCATAGGTTTCTTTTATCCGGTAGTTCCAAAAGAGAAAGCAAGGATAAGAGTTCAGCTTTCTGCGGGTCACACCAAAGAGCATTTAGACAAGGCAATACAAGCATTTACAGAAGTCGCTAAATCGTTAGAAATCATATAATGTAGAATTTTGCTTACAACATTTTGATAATTCAATAATTGGTATTACTTTTGCAGCATTATATCTTTATAATCTAACAAAATTAAGTATGAAACATCTTAACAAATTAATTGCTTTATTGATGCTTTTAGGATTAAGTTCACAAGCACAAGACAGTGACAACACATGGGCTATCTCGTTTGGAGTAAACGCAGTAGACGGAGGCAGAGTAAGCGCTGCATCGAGTATTAAAAATCAATTTTCTCAGTATTTTGATCAAAAAGCATATTGGAGTATTATTCCTTCAGTATCTACTTTGAATGTTTCAAAATATGTTGGAGATAATTTTTCTTTCGGAGTTACAGGTTCTGTAAACAAAATAACAAAATTTGTTGGGGATGTAGTTGTTGATCCAGCAACCAACACAACTAGTTACCCTCTTGTAAATTCTGGAGATTTAATGTATTATAGTATTGATGGAGCTGTAAAATATAGTTTCATGAGTCTTATAAAATCAAAAATCATTGATCCTTCTGCTCACATTGGTGGAGGTTATACATGGTTAGGTGATGCATCTGCTGGAACAGTTAATGGAGGTTTAGGTCTAACTTTTTGGTTCTCTAAACAAGTTGGTTTTTCAATTCAATCTACATACAAACATTCATTTGATGACACAAGAGTTCCTAATACAGATGTGCCTTCTCATATGCAACATTTTGCGGGTCTTACGTTCAAATTTGGTGCTAAAGATACTGATGGTGATGGAATCTATGATAAATATGATGCTTGTCCTGAAGTAGCTGGTCCAAAAGAATTTAATGGATGTCCAGATACAGACGGAGATAAAATTATTGATAAAGACGATGCTTGTCCAACTGAAGCAGGTTTAGCCGCTTTAAATGGTTGTCCTGATATGGATGGTGATGGAATTGCTGATAAAGATGATGCTTGTCCAGATGTTGCTGGTTTAAAAGCTTTAAATGGTTGTCCAGATGCTGACGGAGATGGAATTACTGATAAAAGCGATAAATGTCCAACTGTAAAAGGACCAAAAGAAAACGGTGGTTGTCCATGGCCAGATACAGATGGAGATGGAGTTCTTGACAAAGATGACAAATGTCCAGCAGTTAAAGGACCTGCTTCAAACAATGGTTGTCCAATTGCAGAACCAACAGAAGAAGCTATTAAAAAATTAAATGAATATGCTAAAACTATTTTGTTTGATACAGGAAAAGCTTCATTCCAAAAACAAACTTTCCCAGTATTACAATCTATCACAGCAATTTTAAAAGAATATCCGAATGCTAAATTCAGCATCGAGGGTCATACAGATAATACTGGTAAAGCAGCAGCTAACCAAAAATTATCTGAAGAAAGAGCAGCAGCTGTAAAAAATTATTTAGTTGAAAATGGAATCGCTACAGACAGATTAACGTCTTCAGGATTTGGTCAAACAAAACCAATGGATTCTAATAAAACTAAAGAAGGTAAAGCTAACAACAGAAGAGTTGAAGTGAAATTAGTTAAATAATTTCTTCTAAAATATTTTTAATAAAACGTCCCGAATTTCGGGACGTTTTTTTTATTTTTATACAATGGTACATTCAACTTTTATTCAGCGAATAGCACAAGTTATTTTAAATGATTATTCCGATACATTATCCGATACTATAATTATTTTACCCAATAGAAGAGCCAAAGTTTTCCTTATTGAAGCTTTAAAAAATCAATCCGACAAAACCATTTTTGCTCCCGAAATAATCAGTATTGAGGATTTTGTTCAAAATATTGCTGGGATTCGTTCCATTGACAGTGTAGTATTGCTTTTTGAATTTTATACTATTTATTTAGAGATTACAGAAAAAGATAAAGAATCGTTTGAAACCTTCGCCAATTGGGCAAAAACATTGCTTCAAGACTTTAACGAAATTGATCGGTATTTATTAGACCCCGATAAGATTTTAAAGTATCTAGAAAATATCAAAGAAGTAGAACATTGGGCAGTTGATAGTACTAAGCGAACAGAACTTATTGAGAACTACCTTGTTTTTTGGAAAAAACTTCCACTATATTATCATTCGCTATACCAATACTTACTTCAAAAAGGAGTGGGTTATCAGGGCTTAATTTATAGAGAAGCTGTTTATAATCTTAGTCACTTTTCAGAATCTGTAACAGAGAAGAAATTTGTTTTCGCCGGATTTAATGCACTCAATCAAGCGGAAGAGAGAATAGTACAACATCTTTTAGCGGTTGATAAAGCCAAGATTTATTGGGATATTGACGAAACGTTTTTAAAGGATAGCTTTCACGATGCAGGACTTTTTCAACGCCGATTCAAGTCAGAATGGCCGTTTTATAAAACTCATCCATATGAATGGATTTCAGCAGATTATCAGCAAGAAAAGAACATTCAAGTTATTGCTACACCAAAATCGATTGGTCAAGCTAAAATTGTTGGTGATATCATACAGAAACACAGTAACGCCAATAATAGACAACTTCAAAACGTAGCAATTGTACTTGGTGAAGAAAGTTTGTTGCTGCCCATTTTGTATTCATTACCAAGCAACATAGATGCACTAAATATTACAATGGGATTTTCGAGTAAAAATAATCCAGCTCAGCTTTTGATGGCAAAGTTGTTTAAAATGCACACCAATGCCTTGTCTAGAAATGCTTCGAGCTATGTTTTTTATTATAAAGATGTTTTAGATATTTTGACGCATCCTTTAATTGAATCTAATATCAATGCCAAAGAATTAGTAAATCGAATTATTCAAAACAATTACACCTTTATTCTTCAAAAACGAATTCTAGAATTACAAGAAAATCAGAATGAGTTGTTCCAATTATTATTTCAAAAATGGGACATAAGTTCCGTAAAAGTTCTTGAAAATTTATCACAGATTTTATTGATTATTAAGTCGAATTTGAGTCGTGATCATGAAGAAGAAAAAATCACAAATGCCTTTGTATATTCTATTTTCAAAGTAATTAATCAATTGATTTCTTATTTTTCATCACACTCTAGTATTGATAATATCGAAACACTTTATGCTATTTATAAACAAGTAATTGACGTGGCTGAAGTGTCTTTTGAAGGCGAACCGCTAAACGGATTACAGATAATGGGGGTTCTTGAAAGTCGTGTATTAGATTTTGAAACAGTAATCATCACTTCAGTAAATGAAGGCAAATTCCCAGCGGGTAAAAGTATGAATTCCTTTATTCCGTATGATGTCAAACGTGAATATGGTTTACCAACATATAAAGAAAAAGACGCCATTTACACCTATCACTTCTATCATTTATTGCAACGGGCTAAAAATGTGTATTTACTTTACAATTCTGATAGTGAAGGTTTGGATGCCGGCGAAAAAAGCCGTTTCATTACACAATTGGAAGTCGAAAAACAACCCAAACACAACTTGACTTTTCAAACGTTTAACGCCGATGTGCCTGAAATTGCACATCAACCTAATATAGTCCGTAAATCAGAAAGTGTGTTGCTGCGATTGAAAGAAATTGCCGAAAAAGGATTTTCGCCTTCGTCATTAACAACTTATATTCGAAATCCAATTCAGTTTTATTTTCAACGAATTCTGCGCATTTCAGAAACCGATGAGGTGGAAGAAAACATTGCAGTAAATACACTGGGAACCATTATTCACGGTGCTTTGGAGGAATTATACAAACCTTTTATTGGTAAAATTTTAATTGAAAATGATTTAAAAATTGCCATCAAAAACATCGAAGAAGAAGTGTTGAAACAATTCAAAGAAGTGTACAAAGAAGGCGACATTAAAAAAGGAAGAAACCTTTTAGCGTATGAAGTTGCCAAACGAAATGTACTGAACTTTTTAAAATTAGAATTAGAATCAATTCAAAACGGCGATAAAATTCAGATTATTGCTTTAGAAAAACATTTGGAACGAACTTTACATCATCCGAATTTGCCATTTTCTGTAAAAATTGCCGGAAATGTTGACCGCATTGAAAACCGAAACGGCAAAATTAGAATCATCGATTACAAAACAGGTAAAGTAGATAAACCAAGCGTAACTTTAAAATCGTGGAATGGTTTAACAGAAGACATTAAAAACGATAAAATCATCCAAATTCTTGCCTACGCATTCATGTATGAAGAAGAAGCAAAAGGTTTAGAGATTGAAGCCGGAATCATTTCGTTTAAAAACTTAAAAGCTGGATTTTTACCATTCAATTTTAAAGTCGATAAAGAAGAAACTAATGTCATTTCGAGTCAAATCATGGAAAATTATCTCGAAGAAATTGTAGTTTTATTAAATGAAATTTTGAATGTTGATGTGGCTTTTGAGGAGAAGGTTTAACCACAATGGCACAAGGTTTTTTAGAAAAGTCCGCAAAAGAAAGAAATGAAATTTTAAAAAAAGTTATGAAAAGCATCGCAAACTTTGCGCTTTTTCTATGCTCCTTCGCGGTTAAACCCCTTTAAAAAACTCCAACAATACCTTCATCAATTGTTTTTTGTTTTCAAGATGACTCATGTGCCCGTCGGCAAACGACTTGAGTTGAACTTTGGTGCCATCAATTTGTTCGAGGTTGTCTCCATAAATCAAGACGCCGTCTTTTTTACCCAAGATCAACAGAATAGGATAAGGCGCAAAATGCAAAATCACTTCCCTATCATTTCTAATTTTCATCCCTTCTAACGCGGCAACCACTCCTTGTAACGGAGTTTTTAGGGCTTCCAGTTTTACCCGTTCTATTTGTTCTGCCAAACGGTCGCGGTTGTCTTCGCTAAATAAATTGGCAATACTCATGCGCACAAACGCCGAATAATTTTGCTTTACGGCTACAATGGCGCGATCGCGATTGCGTTTGCGCTCGTCACTATCGGCGCGTGAAGTCGAGTTCAATAACACCAAACCTTTCATGGTATCGGGATACAATTCGGCGAAAGCCAACGCCACATAACCGCCCATCGAATGCCCTACCAAAATGGCTTTTCTAATTTTCAATTCGTGCAATACGTGATGCACCATATCGGCTTGGTCTTCCATCGAATGCACATAACCCAAACACTCGGTTTGCCCATGGCCCAATAAATCGATCGTAATCACCCGATATTTTTTAGAAAACTCGGGCACAAAGTCATCCCACATCAATTGATTTTCCAAAAAACCATGCAATAGCACTACTACCGTGCCTTTGCCTTGCTCGGAGTAAGCTATTTTGGTGTTTTTGAAGATAGTGGTTTTCATGGTTGCAAAAGTAGAATTTTTTAAATTCGAATTACTAATTCTAAGAACACAGATTCGAGAAATTTTAAAATTATTATAATTTCTCGAATCTGTGGTTCAATAAAAAAACGGCTCACTTTCGCACTCGAGCCTGAAAGGCGAACAGAGCGAAGCTAAACCGTCTATTTTAATGTTATTTTCTTTTTTTTCTAAATTAAGAATTCATTATCGATTCAATCTCCTCCACCTCAATCGGAATGTTGCGCATTAAGTTGAACGCTTCTCCTTTTTCTTGAATGACCATATCGTCTTCAATACGAATTCCGAAACCTTCTGCTGGAATGTAAATTCCTGGTTCAACGGTAAACACCATATTGGCTTGCATCGGTTCGTGTAATAATCCGTAGTCGTGCGTGTCTAATCCCATGTGGTGGGACGTGCCGTGCATGAAGTATTTTTTATACGCCGGCCAATCTGGATTTTCATTTTGTACATCGGCTTTGTCAATCAATCCCAAACCTAACAATTCAGAAGTCATTACTTTGCCCACTTCAACATGATATTGTTTCCACAATGTTCCAGGCACTAACATTTTGGTCGCTTCGTTTTTTACACGCAACACCGCATTGTAGACTTCTTTTTGTCTATCGCTAAAACGTCCCGAAACCGGAACCATCCGCGTCATATCACTAGAATAATTGGCATATTCGGCACCTACATCCAACAAAATCAAATCGCCGGCTTTACATTGTTGGTTGTTTTCGATATAATGTAACACATTGGCGTTGTTACCCGAAGCGATGATGGGTGTGTAAGCAAAACCTTTGGAACGATTTCTTAAAAATTCGTGCGCAAATTCGGCTTCAATTTCATATTCCATTACGTTGGGTTTCACAAAATTCAAGATTCTGCGGTAGCCTTTTTCGGTAATATTACAGGCTTCTTGAATCAAATCGATTTCTTCGCTTTCTTTTACCGAACGCAAACGTTGCAAAATAGGATTCGATTTTTCGACTTTATGCGCTGGATAATTTTCTTTCCACCATTTGATGAAACGCGCTTCACGAGTTTCGGTTTCAATAGTAGCACGGTAATGCTCGTTGGTGTTGATGTATATCGTATCGGCATACGTCATCACTTCTTTTAAGGTTTTGTGAAAATCTTGCAACCAAATTACCGTTTTCACGCCCGAAACTTCAAACGCACGATCTTTAGTGAGTTTTTCACCTTCCCAAATGGCAATGTGCTCGTTGGTTTCTTTTAAGAATAAAATCTCCTTCAAATTATCATACGGAGCATCCGGAAAAAGCAACAAAATACTTTCTTCTTGATCTACACCAGATAAATAAAAGATATCGCGGTGTTGCGCAAACGGCAAGGTTGAATCGGCAGAAACGGGGTAAATATCATTCGAATTGAAAACAGCAACACTATTGGGCTTCATTTGTGCCGTGAATTTCGCTCTGTTTTTAATAAACAAATCACGGTCTATTTGATGGTATTTCATGGTAAAATTCTATTTAGTGTTTCAAAAGTAGCAAGAATATGCAGAAACTTGGTTAAAAGCAGTATAAAATTTGTTCGAAATTCAAAAAAGTATAACTTTATAAAAATTTTCAGTTATGAAAAACTATTTCTTTTTAACGGTGTTGCTTTTTTCTGTTGTGCTAACGGCTCAAGACAAAAAAGCCTACCAATTGTTTGATAAAAACGGAAAGAAAGTTACCTATAAAAAACTATTGAAATCTGCCGAAGCCACGCAAGTTATACTGTTTGGAGAATACCACAACAACCCTATTTCGCATTGGTTGGAATTGGAATTGACCAAAGATGTTGCTGCAGACAAGCCCATTGTTCAAGGTGCCGAAATGCTCGAAGCCGACAACCAAAAGCAATTGAATCAATATTTAAACGGAGAAATCGACCAAAAAAAGTTAGATTCTACGGCACGATTATGGCCAAATTACAAAACCGATTACAAAACGTTAGTTGATTTCGCTAAAGAAAATAAATCACCTTTTGTAGCTACCAATATTCCACGACGCTATGCCGCAATGGTCTCTAAAAAAGGGTTTGAAGGTTTACAAACTTTAACCGAAGAAGAAAAATCGTGGATGGCACCACAACCTATTCCATATGACGCTAATCTTCCGGGTTATGTTGCCATGATGAAAATGATGGGAGATCATGCGAGTCCGAATATGCCCAAAGCGCAAGCCATTAAAGACGCTACGATGGCGTATTTTATCCATACCAATTTAAAAGAAGGAAGTGTTTTTATCCACTACAACGGCAGTTATCATTCTGATAATTTTGAAGGCATTAGTTGGTATTTAAAAGCGTATCATCCAAATCTGCAAATTGTCACCATATCCACAGTAGAACAAAAAGTAATAGATAAATTAGAACCAGAAAATTACAATAAAGCCAACTATATTCTCGTTATTGATGAAGATGTGACAAAAACGTATTAAATTAGCTAAATATTTTTTTTAAAAATTACAGTATTTAAAAATTAATCGAGATTAAAATTTATTGAACATGAAAAAAATAGTAATAATATTCGTCTTTTTTGTAACCAGCATTTCTTTGTTTTCTTGCGAAGATGCAGATGATAAAGCTGTACCACCAAAATTGATTATTAAATTCAAGTTTGATCCAACTCAAGCTCGATTGAATAACTTAGGACAACCATCTACATTGCCAGCTGGACATGCGGCGCAATCTCCAATTTTTAATACCATTTCCTCTCATTATATTGAATTTGCACCAAATGCCAATACACAATTGGGAGCAGGTCAAATTGTTTATCATGGTGCAGAAACCAATCAAGGAGGAGATAATGCGATTGATTTTAGTCAGGCTAAAATTGTCGCTGAAGGAGAAACATTTCTTGAAATTCCATTAAGTCAATTGGCTGCCGGAACTTATCAATGGATGCGCGTTTCGTTGTCTTATGAAAATTTTCAAATTAATATTAGAAAGCCAGATTCAAGTTTTGAATACCCTGGCACATTAGCCAGTTTTGTTGGATTTAATACTTACATCGGAACTCATTCTATTGGAAATGTGTTTTTTCCAGTAAATGCCAATAAGCCTCAAGGGTATTGGGAATTTGCATTGAATGATTATCCTTATTCGGCATCAGGACAAGCTCCTGCGGGCGCAACAACGGTTCCAAACCCGATTGCAGCCACATCGCCTATTCCTTTAAACTCATGTGTTGTTACGGGACAATTTTCTGCACCATTAACCATTACGGGAATTGAGAAAAAAGATGTAGTAATAACCCTATCATTATCTACCAATAATAGCTTTGAATGGATAGATACTAATGGAAATGGAAAATATGATCCATCTCAAGGAGAAACTGTTGTTGATATGGGTTTGCGAGGATTAATTCCTACTTATACTAAATAGTTTGTTTAATAAAAAAGTAATTTTTCGATTCTATAAAGTCTTGACAATCAACAATTGTTAAACTCACTTTAAACTCATTATAAATTATAGCGAAAAGGTTGTAGTATATTTGAAATAGCTGTATTTTTGTTTGATTTTTTTAAATTAATTAATACAACTATGGCAAAATCTACTTTTTTGAGTTCGTCGATTGCTAGAAAAGTTGCGATGGCACTTTCTGGACTCTTTTTAATCACTTTTTTAACACTTCATTTTTCTATAAATTTAACCTCAGTATTTAGTGAAAATGTTTTTAATGAATGTTCTCATTTTATGGGTTACAATCCATTAATTCAATATGTAATGCAACCTGTTTTGGTTGCGGGTGTTATTTTTCACTTTATAATGGGAATGGTTTTGGAATTACAAAATAGAAAAGCTAGACCAGTAGCCTATGCTAAATACAATGGCGCGGCTAATGCTTCATGGGCATCAAGAAACATGATTGTTTCAGGACTTGTAGTTTTAGCGTTTATCGGGTTACACTTTTATGATTTTTGGATTCAAGAAATTGCGTACAAATATATCGATCATAATACAGTTGATCCCGTAAGATACTACTCTGAATTGGTAGAAAAATTTGAAAGCCCTGTTCGCACAGGTCTATATTGTTTAGCTTTTTTATTGTTGTCTTTACACTTGTGGCACGGGTTCAGTTCTGCCTTTCAATCGGTAGGATTTAATAATAAATATTCTAAAAGCGTCCAAAAATTGGGTTATGCTTTCGCAATTATAGTTCCTTTCGGATTCATATTTATTGCTTTATTTCATCATTTTTTCAATAATTAATAGTTCATAGATAATGAAGTTAGATTCTAAAATACCAGAAGGACACATTTCTCAGAAATGGACCGATTATAAAGATCACTTAAAATTAGTTGCGCCAAACAATAGGCCTAAAATTGATATTATTGTTGTAGGAACAGGTTTAGCTGGAGCTTCGGCAGCAGCTTCATTTGGTGAAATGGGATATAATGTAAAAGCATTTTGCTTTCAAGATTCTCCTCGTCGTGCGCATTCTATTGCTGCTCAAGGAGGAATAAATGCCGCAAAAAATTATCAAAATGATGGAGATAGTATTTTTAGATTATTCTATGATACTATAAAAGGAGGCGATTATAGAGCGCGTGAAGCAAACGTTCACCGTTTAGCAGAAGTTTCAGGAAATATTATTGACCAATGTGTGGCTCAAGGAGTTCCTTTTGCAAGGGATTACGGCGGATTATTGGATAACCGGTCGTTTGGAGGAACACAAGTTCAACGTACTTTTTATGCTGCAGGACAAACGGGTCAACAATTATTGTTGGGAGCATATTCAGCTTTATCAAGACAAATCGGATTGGGACGCGTTCAAATGTTCAACCGTCACGAAATGT
>CAISUR010000354.1 GCA_903888655.1 uncultured Bacteroidota bacterium
AATTCATCTATAAAAATCAACAATTCAGTAAGTATAAATTTTATGTTGATTCAAATCATAGTAGTTTTACATCACAATTAAAAAATAAAACCTTAAAAATTAGAAATTATGACAAAAATTATTACAGCATTTACATTATTTGTTTGCAGCTTAGTAGCGGCTCAGACACAATTTGAAAACGGAATGGGAAAAGCATTAGGGCTATGGAAAGAGGGAAAATCTTCTGAAGCTTCTGCCTTATTTGAAAGAATAGCATCTGCCGAGAAAAACAGTTATTTGCCAAATTATTATGTAGCCTTAATAAATACTACTGAGGCTTTTAATCCGGCAAATAAAGATAAAATATCTTCGTTATTGGCAAAAGCTAATGCAGCATTAGATATTGAATTAGCCAAATCTCCAAATAATGTAGAACTAATAGTAGTTCAGGCGATGGCTAAAACAGCATTGTTAGCATCAGACCCGATGACCTATGGTATGTCGCTTTCTCCGAAAATTTCTGAACTATATTTCAAAGCTAGTTTATTGGCTCCCGAAAATCCTAGAGTAGTTTTTTGCAAAGCTGAATTTGAGATTGGCGGAGCAAAATGGACTGGTGCCGATGTTAAAAAATTATGTGAACAAGTGCAAAAATCAATTGAGTTATTTGCTAAATTTAAACCTGAAACTCCATTTTCTCCATCTTGGGGTTTGGATAGAGCGCAAGAAAGCTTGAAAAATTGTAAATAGTTACACCTTTTAATTTGATAGTATGGAAAATCAATTCAAAAACTGCGATTCCATAGAAGACTACATTTTTATCGGATGTATGTTCATCGGAATGGGAATTGGAGAAGCCTTAGATAGAGGAGGTATAGGTACAATAGTAGGAATGGGTTTCGGTTTTTTGATAGCTGCGGTTTATAAAGAAGTTAAAATTAAAAAGTAAAAAACCATGACATTCAACTTAAGAGAGGTATTAAAATCTTTATCGATAGGCGTAATTATATTTTTGGTAATTATTTTCATTAATTTCATCTATGGTTCAAAAATAGAGTTCAACCAACAACTGGGCATAATGTTCCTGTATACGATGATGTATTCAATCGTTTTGGGTTATGCTAATCGAACTGTATTTGTTTATCTTGATAAGAAGTTTGCTGGTGAGCGATTTTCTTCTCGAAGAATGATTGTAGGATTTATAACTGCTTTTTTAGTAACTATTTTTATTATTTTTTTACTTCGCATTTTTACAGATGTTGTAATTGAAGATAAAACTTTCAGCGAATATTGGGGTCATGAAAGACTTGCCAATTATGTTTTTGCTACTGCAATGTCTTTTATTGTTCTACTTTGCTTTTATGTTTTTTATATTTATAAAGAATACAATGAAAGCAAAGTTAAAGAACAGAAGATTATTGCTGGAACTGCCAATGCTAAATTTGAAAGCCTAAAAAACCAAATAGACCCTCATTTTCTGTTTAATAGCTTAAATGTATTGAGCTCGTTAATTGAAGAAAATCCTGAAAGTGCTCAAAAGTTTACAACTTCATTATCTAAAATCTATCGATATGTTTTGG
>CAISUR010000355.1 GCA_903888655.1 uncultured Bacteroidota bacterium
AAAAATAATAAATAAAAGTGCATTTCATCGATTTTATTTGTTTATAAGCGATAAAACACATTATTTTACAACATCAAATTGAAATAATTATGAAGGCAATAGTTACACTTTTCGTTTCAATGTTTTTAACGTTGGCTAGTTATGCGGAAGTTTCAAATTCTGAAAAAGCGGCTCTTATTCAATTGAATAAATCTACACATGGTGAAAGTTGGATTATTAAATGGGATTTGACTGCACCAATTAGCACTTGGCATGGAGTTCAGTTACTAAATGATAAAGTTGTTTCAATTAATTTAGCTGAGAATAATTTGTCGGGGACAATCCCATCAGAAATTGGTTATTTAAAATCTCTAAAAATATTAAATTTATATAAAAATCAGATAACGGGTTCCATTCCACAAACAATTGGTGACTTGAATTCTCTTCAAACAATTAACATTTCTTTTAATAGATTATCTGGAGCTATTCCATCTGAAATTACCTATTTATCAGCATTACAAGAAATTGATTTATTTATGAATTTCATTTCAGGAAATTTGCCTAATTCTATCGGAAAATTAAGCAATCTTCAAGTATTATCGTTATACAACAATGAGATAACGGGTGAAATTCCTGATTCTTTATACGATTTAAAACAATTAAAAATTTTAGAATTAAACAGTAACAAGCTTACGGGTAATTTAAGTGATTCGATAGTTAATTTGTCAATGCTTGAAAATTTAAGTTTGTTCGATAACAACATTCACGGACAAGTACCCATAAATATTGAGAAATTACAAAATTTAGCAATCATGAATATTTCGTATAATAATTTTAACGGATTTGTATCCAAAAAATTAGCAGCAAAAGATGCTATGAGTATGACGATGATTAATGATAAAGGAATAGCAGTTACCTTGAATGTACATTCAGATAAAGATAAAGCGTTAGCTTCGGAAGAATAGTTTTTTTGATTAGTTTTGTTTTAACCTTGGCGAATTTTTGTCAAGGTTTTTTTTGTTATTTTAATTATTATATTTGGGTGAAATTATATCGATTTAAATGTTTTTTATATAACCATGGATTCAAAGAATTTAGAAAAAAATATATTGCTTGTTGATGATCATTTAATTGTGAGAAAAGGGATTGAACTTGTTCTTCTTGAGGCAATGCCAAAAACAAAAATATATAATGCTGAAAATTATCAAGAAGCTATTGAAATAATTAAATCTACTAAAATTGATTTGATATTACTCGATATAAACATCAATGGAGTTGAGAATATTAAAGTTATGAATGACATTAAATCCATCCAAGAGAAGAGTAAAATACTTATTTTTTCCTCTTATGATGAAAAACAATACGGCTTGCGATATATTCAAAAAGGAGCTGATGGTTACTTAAACAAATTTTGTGATGAACAAAAATTAATTGCTGTAGTATCTGAAGTTCTTGAAAAAGGTACTTTTTATAGCGAAGAAATTAAAGAAAAATTAAAAGACAAATCTTCAAAAAAGATAGCGATAAACTCAATCGAATCGCTTTCTAATCGCGAATGAGAAGTAGCGCAATTACTAATCAAAGGTTTTGGGAATTTAGAAATCTCCAACAAATTAGAGATTCAAATGACAACAGTCAGTACTTATAAAAATAGAATATTTGAAAAACTTAATATCAACAATATTGTTTCACTTTCTGAAATGTTTAAAAGTCAAGACTAACGATTTAATTTCAAAAAATAAATTTGATCCTAATAACCTCAAAAAATATTACTTTCTTCTAAATTCACTTAAGAAAATTGCTGTTGCAGTGGCGACGTTCAAGCTTTCTGTTTGCTGCAAATTACCAAAACGAGGAATGGCTAATTTGGTGGTGACCAATTTTTCTAATTTATCAGAAATACCATTGGCTTCGTTGCCCAAAACGAGGATACCTTCTTTGGGAAGGTCTTCATGATACACATTTTTTCCATCCATAAAAGTACCAAAAATGGGAAGTTTCGACTTGGCTAAATATTTTTCCAAATCCAAATACGATAGACTAACTCTTGAAATCGAACCCATGGTAGCCTGAACTACTTTCGGGTTATAAACATCAACAGTTTGCTCACTACAAACAAGTTGTTCAATGCCAAACCAGTCGCAAAGTCTAATGATGGTTCCTAGATTGCCAGGGTCTCTAATATCATCTAGAACTACTATTAATCCGTTTTCAACAGAACGTTTTTTATTTGGAATTTGAAATAAAGCCAAACAATTATTAGGCGTAGAAAGACAAGAAATCTTTTTTAAATCAGATTCAGAAATCAGTGTTTTTTTTTCGGGGATTAGATTTTCAAAAACTGTTGTGGTTTCATAGAGGTGATCCAATTCAAAATTAGCGTTCAAGAGTTCTTGAATAACCTTTACACCTTCAGCAATAAACAATTGATGAATTTGTCGGTATTTTTTTTGCTGTAAACTGGTAATTAGCTTTATTTGGTTTTTACTAACCATAAAAAAATGTACTTTTGAATTAAATTTCGAATCAATTGAAAAAACGCATTACAAAAATATCATTATTTATTTTAATAGGACTCATAATTGTTGGTTGTAATACAACAAAACGAGTTCCTAACGGAAAGCAATTATTGCTAAAAAATGAAATTTCTGTTAATGATAAAAACATAACCGATGAGAATGTTTTTTTTCAATTGTATCAAAAATAGATTCTGTCACAAACAATTGTTCTAGTACAAAGTTAGAATTTACAAGCTCTTGAATAACTTTTACTCCTTCAGCAATAAACAATTGGTGAATTTGTCGGTATTTTTTTTGTTGTAAACTAGTAATTAGCTTTATTTGGTTTTTACTAACCATAAAAAAATGTACTTTTGAATTAAATTTCG
>CAISUR010000356.1 GCA_903888655.1 uncultured Bacteroidota bacterium
AGTTCAATCCGATTCCGATGATGTTTTTTCTTGGTTTTTCGATGGGAGCGAGGATCGTCACTTCATCCATATTGTATGAAATCTCTTCAAAGAAATTTTCAGGAGTTTCAGCTGTCATTTCGGAAATTTCTGCGATGATTTCAAATCCTAAATCGATTAGTTCCAACATATCGTTTGGTAATGGAAAATTAGAAATTTCGCCAAAATCTTCCATATCGATAACTTGATTGTTGTGGATAAATCCCAAACGGGGCTCGGTTTCGGTTGTTTTATAGGTAAGTAGTTTCATTATATTTGATTCAAAAATCTAAATTCGTTATTCGTTATTCGTTAATCAATTGATGTCCATTATTCTCAGTAAATTCTCTTCCTTGGAACAATCCCAAGCCTTCTATAACAGGTAAATCGTTAAAAGAAAACAAGCACGCATCTTCAGTATCCGATACATTATGATGTTCATGCCAAGCCCAAGAGGGAACACAAAAAATATCACGTTCCTTCCAATCAAATCGCTTTCCGTTGATAATGGAATAGCCTTTTCCTTTGGCACATTGGTATACAAAAGATCCGGTGTGTTTGTGTGCTTTACCTTTAAATCCAGCAGGCAACAATTGCATCGCGGCACCCATGGTTTGCATCACATGTCCACCCGTTAGTGGATTGGAATAGTGCATTAAAATTCCATCAAAAGGATTGAGATTATTGACTTTGGTAGCTTCCAATAAGGTTGGATATACCTTTGTCCAAGAATATTTGAATAAAGGGGAATAAGGTTTATCCCAAACGTTATCGGCTGGAATAAATCCGGAAGTTCCATACAGTATTGGCGAATAATTTACTGCAAAATCTAGAGGTTGTTTCCCGTCGTAAACCGCATAATCATTGGCTTCCAATGCATTTACTAATGGGATATCCAAACCGTCTTGCCAGATACAGGTTTTTCCATTCGAATCGACACCATGTTCGTGCCATGTAGAATTGGGAGTAATCACAAAATCGTTGACTTCAAATGTGATTTTGTTTCCATCAACAACAGTATATCCACCTTCGCCTTCCATTATAAAGCGCAATGCCGACGCTTTGTGTTTGTGAGCCGATGTACTTTCACCCGGACGAGTAACTTGAATTCCGGTGTACAACCAACCCACAGCTGCCGAAACGTCTTTACGTTTGTCATTAACGAGATAAACCACACGTCTTCCAGCTTGTTCAGGTGTGACCAACTCGGATGATTTTAAAACTAAAGCTCTTAAATCATCGTATTTCCATAACATCGGAACCGAAGAACTTCTAGGTTCCCAAGGTTCAATATCATTAGCTACGGTCCATAGTGCGCCAGCTCCAAGAGTTTCTAATGCCGCATAATACGCTTCAAGCTCTGGCGAATCTTGAACTCTAGCTCTTCCGTAAACGTCGTCTGAATGTTTATTTTCCATTTTTTTATTTTTTTGAGCGAATTGTTCGGGAATTGTTGGTTTCCTTTTTCCTGCTTTTCGCACCGCATGGCGGTTGGCTTCAATCAGGGCTAGTTTGTAAACTATTCGCTGCTATATTATCGTTTATTAAACTCGTCGTGGTTATCAATAAAAGTAATCTTTCTGGTTGGCGCGGTATTGACTCGTAAATCAAAAATATCAAATCGGTTGTAATGTCCCAATATGTCGTGCATTTGTTTAGGTTGTATGCATTTTGCCAAATCAATATCGGCATAAACCATTCCTTCTTCATCAATAAGTGGAGTACCTATCACAGCACCATTCGGACCAATAAATCCTGAAAAAGCCGAGTTTTTACGAGTTAATAATTCATCAACATTGGGAACATCTTCTCGTAAAGCGTCTTTAATTTCTTGTGAAATGGTGGAGCAGGAAACAATGGTAAACAGTTTTCCTTCGAAGGAATGGGCGGCTGCACGAATTTTAATGGCTTCAGCCATGTCATAATCGGGTGGTGCGACGGGCAACGAAATGTAGTTTGCAATATGAATCAATTCGCCTTGAGATAACAAGGTGAAGCGTGCTAAAGTGTTGGTGTTTTCGCCACAAGCCAAGGTTCCAATAGGTCCAATTTCGGTATCATATACTTTTAATGAAGAACCATCACCGCTTGTCCAAGTGAGTTTTTCTGCCCAAGTCGGCACTAATTTTCGGTGTTTGCCAATTAATATTCCGTTGTTGTCAATGATCAAATTAGTGTTGTATATTTCGCCATAACTTGCGCCACGTTCGTTAATTCCGATGACAATGTGAATATTATGCTCTTTGGCCGCTTGAAATAACGGTTGCATAGCATCGTCTGTAACAGCGACTGAATTCTTATACAATTCTTCATACCATTTACTGCCTTGAACGGGTGTCATGATCCAATTCCAATATGGATAACCCGCCACAAATACTTCTGGAAAGGCTATTAATTGCGCTCCGTTAGCACTAGCTTCTTTTATAAAAGTAATCGCTTTTTCAATTGTTTTTGCTACATTTAAAAAAACAGGTGCTGTTTGAACCGTAGCGGCTTTGAATTTTTTGAACTCCATTATGATTTTCCTTTATAACACAGATTTTAGAAATTGAATGAATCATTAAAATTTTTTCTGTTAAAATTTATCCAATTGCTTTAATGTATGTCGTTTTACTTTGATTCATATTTTATAATTCTTGCTTTCATTTCCTCAGAAAAAGGAGCTGCTTTGATATCGTTTCTATCATCATTAAACGCTACGTTGACCAAAGTTACTTCACCTTCCAAGCAAGTAGTTCCTTGTTCGTCATCAAAAGAGAATCCGCATAGTATGGAAGCACCACCTAAATGTTTTACCCATAGTTTTTTGGTTAGAATTTCTCCTAAACGTACTGCTTTTTTGAATTGCACTTTTAAATCAACTGTTGGAATTCCGTTGGTTTCGTGCATTTTAGAGAATGGTCTTTCTAAGGCTTCTTCAAACCAATCTTCGACTAAGCAATTTAGCATTTCTAAAAATCTAGGATAGAATACTATGCCAGCGTAATCAACGTGTTGAAAACGTATTTTTTCTTGTTTTATAAAGGGTTGGTTCATTGGGATTAACGATTGAAGATTAACGATTTTTGAATTTAGAATTACATTAAAATTTAGTTATGCTAGCTTTCTTCCAAAAGTATAAAAAATCTTTTGGAACGGTATGTTCATTTACTAAACAACCGGTTTCTATTTCTGGAAATAATTGAGCAAAGGTTTCTGTTCTATTTCTAGTTACACGCATACTCACTACATCTCGAGTGACATCATCGGGATGATGTAGTCCGGCAGAGGCAATTAAGTCCATGGCACTTTTAACGGTTTCTTTTTGAAAACGTGCCACACGAACACTTTTTTCTTCAGGAACTAAACCTTTCATAAGCTTTTCATCTTGAGTGGCTACTCCTGTAGGACACGTATTGGCATGACATTCTAAAGCTTGAATACAGCCCAAGGCAAACATCATTCCACGTGCCGAATTACACAAATCGGCTCCGATAGATAGGTTTCTAATGATATCAAATCCTGAGATTACTTTTCCGCTAGCGATTATTTTAATTTGGTCTTTAATTCCAAAACCATTTAAAGCATCATATACAAAAGCCAAGGCTTCTCGTAATGGCATACCCACATGATCTGAATATTCAGGTGGGGCAGCGCCAGTGCCACCTTCTCCACCATCAACAGTTATGAAATCTAAATAGGTTTTTGTTTCCACCATTGCTTTACAAATGGACAGAAACTCTGATTTGTTACCAATACAAATTTTCATTCCTACTGGTTTTCCACCCGAACCTTTACGTAATAATTTTACAAAATCCATTAATTCTAAAGGTGTTGTAAAAGCCGAATGAGTAGGAGGAGAGACGATATCATTTCCTTTTGGGACTAATCGGATGGCAGCAATTTCATCGGTGACTTTTTCTTTGGGTAAAATTCCTCCGTGACCTGGTTTGGCTCCTTGAGAGAATTTGATTTCAATCATTTTGACATTATCCAAACTAGCTCTTTTGGCATATTCTTCAAATGAAAATTTTCCATCATCCGTTCGGCAACTGAAATAACCAGTACCAATATTCCAAACCACATCACCACCGTTTTGTAAATGATAAGGCGACAATCCGCCTTCTCCAGTATTGTGATAAAATCCACCTTGCTTAGCGCCACTATTTAAAGCAAGAATGGCATTTTTACTTAAAGC
>CAISUR010000357.1 GCA_903888655.1 uncultured Bacteroidota bacterium
GGACAATATAAAAAACTACGTTCAACAAAATAAAGAACGTTTCATTAATGAGTTAATTGAATTATTAAAAATTCCATCCGTAAGTGCCGATACTGCTTATTCTCAAGATGTACTTGATACTGCCAATGCTGTAAAGGTTAGTTTGGAAAAAGCAGGATGTAAATTTGTAGAGATCTGTGAAACTCCAGGGTATCCAATAGTGTATGGTGAACATATTATTGACAAAGCACTTCCTACCGTGTTAGTGTATGGTCATTATGATGTACAACCCGCAGATCCAATGGAGCTTTGGACTTCGCCTCCTTTTGAACCAGTGATAAAAATGACCGAAATTCATCCTGAAGGAGCCATTTTTGCACGTGGTGCTTGTGACGATAAAGGTCAAATGTACATGCACGTTAAGGCATTTGAATATATGATTGAAAGTAAGACTTTACCATGCAATGTGAAATTTATGATTGAAGGTGAAGAAGAAGTAGGATCTAAAAGTTTGAGTTGGTTTGTGGAACGCAATCAAGAAAAATTAGCCAACGATGTTATTTTGATTTCAGATACTGGGATGATCTCTAATAAACAACCTTCCATTACTACTGGTTTACGTGGATTAAGTTATGTTGAAGTAGAGGTTACAGGTCCAAACAGAGACTTGCATTCAGGTTTATATGGCGGTGCTGTCGCGAATCCTATCAATGTGTTGACTAAAATGATTGCATCGTTGCATGATGAAAACAATCATATTACTATTCCAGGATTTTACGATAAAGTTGAAGAGTTAACCGAAGCAGAACGAGCTGAAATGGCCAAGGCTCCATTCAGTTTAGACAATTATAAAAAAGCATTGGATATTGAAGATGTGTATGGAGAAACTGGCTATGTAACTAATGAACGAAACTCTATTCGTCCCACCTTAGACGTAAACGGAATTTGGGGCGGATATACTGGCGAAGGTGCAAAAACTGTAATTGCAAGTCAGGCATTTGCTAAAATATCAATGCGATTAGTACCAAATCAAGATTGGGAAGAAATTACAGAATTGTTTACTAAACACTTTGAAAGCATTGCTCCTTCTGGCGTAACAGTTAAAGTAAAACCACATCATGGCGGACAAGGTTATGTAACTCCAATCGATAGCATTGGTTACAAAGCCGCGAATAAAGCTTATACAGAAACTTTTGGTGTTCCTGCAATTCCGGTGCGTTCTGGAGGAAGTATTCCAATTGTTGCTTTATTCGAAAAAGAATTAAAATCTAAAACTATACTAATGGGATTCGGATTGGATTCTGATGCGATTCATTCGCCAAACGAGCATTTTGGAATTTTTAATTACTTAAAAGGAATTGAAACTATTCCGTTGTTTTATAAGTATTTTGTAGAAATGAGTAAATAGTTTTCCTCTAAAAACGTTGTTCTATAAAGAACTTTTATCCGTTCATTCTTAAGAGAGGGAACGGATTTTTTTTGGCGTCCCGCTATTGCCATTAAATTCGTCAAAGTAACAAATACGTCAATGGCAATAGCGTCGGGCTTTTCGCACTCGCTTTTTGGCTTCGTTACCTCCGCCAAAAGAGCTCAAACAAAGCTGCAATCCCTAACGCAAACCATCGCTAAAAAGATAATTTTCAACTTTTTACAACACACTGTAATTTTTGGCATCAAATTAGTACTAACAGATATCAATCAAAATCAATCAATCATGTTAAAACGTTTTTTTATCTTATGTTCTGGTGTCGATAGCGACATTGTGAACAGTTGTTCCAATGGCGAACAAAACAAATATGCTGGTATAGGAGCGACTGTGTTCTTTACGGCAGTTATGGCTTTTATAGCTGGTAGTTATGCGCTTTTTACGGTTTTCGACAATGTATATACTGCTGTTTTTTTCGGATTAATTTGGAGTTTACTCATCTTCAATCTCGACCGATTTATAGTTTCTACCATAAAAAAAAGAGATAACTTTTTAAATGAATTTATTCAAGCGACACCACGAATTGTATTAGCTATCATTATTGCTATTGTAATTTCAAAACCATTAGAAATCAAAATTTTTCAAAAGGAAATTAATACTGTTATTTTGAAAGAGAAAATCGAAATGGCAATGGAAAACAAAAAACAAGTTACTAATTATTTTAAAAGTGATGTAGAAAAGAATAAAGCCGAAACCGATAGTCTCAAAGCATCAATTTCTAAAAAAGAGAAAGAAGTGATTGCACTTTATCAATCGTATATTACTGAAGCAGAAGGAAGTGCTGGTACAAAAAAAATAGGTAAAGGACCCATTTACAAAGAAAAAAGAGCCGCTTATGATTTGGCTGCCAAACAATTAGATTCTTTAAAATCAACTAACGTAAAAATCATTGCAACCAAAGAAGCTGCCGCCAGAATTTTACAAGCAGATGTAGACCATAAAGTTTCCGAAACACAACCCATTATTGATGGCTTTGATGGATTAATGGCGCGTATTACCGCCTTAAATAAATTACCTTGGTTGCCATCCTTTTTTATAATGTTATTATTTCTTGCTATTGAAACGTCTCCTATTATTGCTAAATTATTATCGCCAAGAGGAGAATATGACTTTAAGCAAGAAGACGCCGAAATGGGCATTAAAAATAGAATAGCTCAAAATCGTTATCAAAGTGAATTGCAAAAGAAAACCGATGCTGAAATCTACGATAAAGTCTATACCGATATTAAAGATGATAAAGAGCTTTATAATTACAAAAAGAAAAGTGCCCTTGAATTATTAAAACTGCAAGCTGATGGGTTTGTAGATAGACAAAAGAAGTCAATGTAAGACGTTAAAGAATTATTTATTTAAAATAATATTGTTTTGTCTTTTAAATAGTTCCGACATGTGAATGATGTTATTAACTTTTGTTTTTTCAAAAATTCGCTTTTTATAGGTACTTATTGTTGTTTTGGCAAGATTCTTTTTTTCCGATATTTTGGTAACCGACATGCCTTTAATCAACATTAAAGCGACTTCCAATTCTCTTTCAGATAACAAGTACATTATATTTTGAGATTTACTTTTCTTTTTTATTCTTAAAGGAGTCCTGTTTTTTTTGCTTAATTGTATTGAGGAATTTATTAATTCGACAATATATTTTTTAGAGGAATTTTCAAGAATTATACCAACAGATTTTTCTTTAATTGTAATTAAATTTTCCGAATCAATCGATTTATTAGGAATGATAAATAGTTTGATTTTAGGGTCAGTTTTTGTGATATAATCAATTAATTCAAGGTCTTTGAGAATATTGTTAATTTCGATAATCGCTATATCAAAATGTTTTAAACTAATTTTTTTTAATAGTTCCGATTTTTTGACGTTTACTATATTACTGGCAAGAATATCATTAGTAATTATAGTAGTAATTCCAGTTCTATTTATTTCATTTTCAACGGTAAGTAATATATTTATGTTCATAAGTCTCTTACATTAAATGGCTTAATTAATTATAATAATTTTTTGTTTTAGAATTTTGTCAAATAGTTTCGAGATCTTAACTATACAGAAATCAAACTTATATTAAATTTTGTTTCTTCAATAATACTTTTAGTGCTTTTATCAATTAAATCAAAGCTTCCCAGTATTATGGTAAGATTAAAGTCCATTGCTAATTTAATTTCAATGTTTTTTACATTTTTACCCATAGCTACATCAGGTAAAATATAAACAGCATCTGCCATCATAAGATCTTGTAAATTTTTCTTTTTAGCTGTTTCTGGCATCATATCGTTGTTCATTAATCGCTCTAAAGGATTAATTACTTGATACCCTAATTCTATCAAATCTAAATGGGTTTTATAAAATTTTTTTTGACATTCATCATCAATTACTGGAGGAATAGCTCCAATTATATAAATTTTTCTTTTCATTAGATGTAAACTTTTTCTTTTTTCAAAAACTAACCAGCTAATCAAAATGAGTACCCCCAAATTGTCTCAAATGATGTGTTAATTCAATGTAGAAATTAACTGCTGGTTAGTTAGAACACTATAACCAAATTACAATTCATTATTATTATCCGACCCTTAAAAAACGGTCATTTTCTTTAAGTTTTTTGTTTGTTTTATTAACAAAGTCTTTCGCCGCATATTTCAATTCGGTAGTTACTTGAATCGAAATGAAATCATTTGTATTAGTTAAAATGACGATAGTATATAAGTATTTTTTAAACGTAAACGACAGTAGGATTAATAATGCGGCGATTACATAAGATATTGTCATAAAAACAATATTGATTTCAATATAAAAGGTCGTAAAACAAAGTATCAGTAAAGAAAACAGTAGTGAAAAAACATTAACTTTCTTTTCTTGTGTTTTCTTTATTTTTATACTTTTAAGATTTTCTAGATAAAAACACGATAGCGCATTTTCTCGCTGCAAATAAATGCGATCGACAAATATTAATCCGTATGAATTAGAAAAAACTAGACTTGATTGTTTGGAATTGGTCATAAAAATTTTATTCTGAACCAAATTTATTTATTAAATAAGTTGGAACGAATAGAATTTTGTTATAACCGTTTTTTGTGTAGTTAAAAATCTATTAACTAACGATAAATAATTTGATGAAATGCTGTTAAAGACTTAATTTTATTGAGACTTTTTTGAATTGAAGTAATTGAAATAAAACAAAAAAGGCTCATAAATTTTATGGCCTTTCTTATGCTAATTACGGATTTTGAAATTTTACATATAACTCAAAATCTCTTTTTTCAAATTGTCATATTCTCCTTGAAGAATTAGTCCGTTATCAAGAAGTTTTTTGTAATTCTGTAATTTTTCAAACAATTCATCTTGAGATAACTCACTTAATTTTCGGTCGGTTGAAGTTTCTGTTTTAGGTTCGTCAAAAGAGGTATAGGCAGTTGCAGGCATAATCTCTGCATAATTCGTCACTTCCTCTGTTTCCATTTCTTCAATTTCATTAGCGTCTTTGGCAGTAGCGTCAATAGAAGTGTTTTCTTGGTTTTTAGCATCTGCTGTAACGCTAGTTGAAACTCCATTTTTTAAAATATCCAATTGCTCTTTGGCAAAAGTGTATAATTTTCTCGCCTGATTTTTAGGTAAGTAATCAATGGTATGCGTTAATTCTGATTTTGTAGTAAACGTAAAATCGGCTCCAAGAATTCCTTCTTTCACAAAACTACTTACGATGTCATCCCAATCATAATCGACAAACTCCATAGATAAACCAAGGTTTTTAGGTTTGCATATTATGATTCTTTTATTAGTAACCACAATGCTATCGGGAAAAATTGTTACTGCTGGTTTTTTTTGAACTGCTATGTACCCAATTTCTTCATTAGACATCAGCAAATTATTTAATTTTGCAGTGATTTTCTCAATGGCTTTTGGATCTTGGTCTTCGTTTAATATTTTCTTTAAATTATCAATCATGATAGTTGTTTTGAATTTTATTTTGTTTTGCAAAAGTAATGCCTAATTTTCAAATGAGACAAATTCGTTACAAAATTTTCATAAGTTTTAAAAACAATTTTTCATCTAATTGAAAAAGGTTTAAATCACTTAAATAGAACCAAAACACCATTGCAAGAGTCTTTTAACTTAAAATTATTCAGCGACAGAGAGGCTTATGTATTTATGTAAAAAATTGATAAGTTCTTTTTTGGGTAGATCCAAATTCAATTTAATAATGTTATTAAAGTCATCAAATTTATTTTCTAAATCTTTTACCATCACAGCCAATAAAATAGTGTCTGTTTTTGAAAATAACCTTAATAAATTGATCAAATCTACATGGCTATTGACCACAAAAATGCAATGTTGGTAGTAGGGTAAATTTTTATAAAAGTCGTCAAATTGATCTATTTTATTACATAAGTCTATTGAAAAGTCTTTTTCAAAATGTAATTTTATGAATCGATAAAACCCTCTAGACGTATCATAGACAAAAATTCTATTTTTATCAAAATTTTTAAGTAGTTCCATTAGCTAGGTTTTTAATTTGATTTTTTAATTTCATTATTTTGTGAAAATTGTATTTATGAAAGTAAATAGAACAAGTTTTAGAATTTTTTGTGA